>JBOGOW010000020.1:0-18633 GCA_050748285.1 Pyrinomonadaceae bacterium | reverse complement strand
CGACGGTATTGTGAGCGCGATCACATTTGTGCCTAACGATTTCAGGTTGATGTCAAAAGAAGAACTTGCAAACGCCAGAAACGTCATAATCGAGGGCGGCCCGCCGACCGACTTGACTGCCAATGCCGAGCGTCAACGCGAGCAGCAAGCCGAGTTTGAACAAAAGCGTCGAGAGGCAATGATGCGCCAAATCGAGGTGGCGATGCGTCAACCGCAGGCCGGCGAAATAAGAGTTATCGGCACAGTGGACAAGATCGAATGTTCGGGCGCAGCAATGTCCGCCAATCTGACCACGCGATCGGGACCGCTAAAAGTGAAGCTCACAAATCCAAACGAATTGATTCTTCGCGCCTTTGTGCCGGATGCAGGCGGCCTGCGGTTTGGCTGCGGCGTTTCGATTCCGGGACTGACGGCGGTGATAACGTATCTGCCGAGCAATGACAAAAAGCCAAAATTTGCCGGTGAACTAAAAGCTCTCGAATTCGTGCCGGCCACATTCGAACTTCCTTAGCGCACGCGGGCAGTCAGATCAACCGTTTTCGAACGCGGCGGGTAGCAAACCTCGTTGGTGCAAGCCTGATAGCGGACGACCGCTTTCAGCTTGATCGAGTTGCCTCGAAAATTTCTGGGAACGGTTATTTTAAATGGAAAAAAAACCGTTCCTTCGTAAACGTTTATAAAGTCCTCGGAGAATTGAAACTTCAAATTCTTGCCGCGCGGGAAAGTTATTGCCCCGACGCGAAGGCCGTTTCCGGTTATGCGAACCGTCGTTGGAATCGCATATTCGGTATTCGGTTTATTCGAATTTACGTGAAGCTCTTTCGGAATTTCAAGCACTATCGTGCCGCGCGCCACTGCACCGCGTCTTACGGTTCCGTTTCCGATCGAACCCGAAACTTCCTGCGCATTCGTCTCGATCCCGGTGAAAGTCAATCCGATTATTAATGCTGAAATGGTAAATAAAATTTTCGTCATGATTATCTGATGTATAAAAGGTAGTAATGAGTTGCGCCTATTTTACCTCAAAACTTGTTAGAAAAGTATCTATATTACTTTGCTGTTTCTCTTTATTGTCTGCAAGCGCGGAAACCGCGAGGTGGAAAACCTTGCCGCTTTTTTCGATGATCCGATGCTCGGTGCCAATCGCAGTGCCGCTGAATGTTGATTCCGTTTCAAGTAGCAACGCATTCCCGACAAGTCGCTGTTCCGAGATCAATTTTACCTCATTTTCGAATATCGATTCACGAATTTCTTCGACCGCTTCGTTTTCATAGATCGTCAATTCCGCAGAAACTTGTCGTATCTCATCCGCGTCACCGATCCCGAATTCTTTGGAATACGCCGCAAATGCAAATGGCGATTCGTCGTCAGCCGGGATAATAAATCCATCGGGTTTAGCGATCGCAAACTCGTCTGTTTCGATCAACTCTTCGTCATAGGCGGATGCCGCCGCCTTTTTTATCCGCGTCGAAACGTAAACCATCAACGCAACAAGGATTAGTCCGGGAATGAGAATTTCCATATTAGAAAGTCTAAAAGGGTAAACGTGAAAAAGTGAAAAAGTTTGTTCGATAAACTCAAATGACTTTCATTTCACTTTTTCACATTGCCCCTTTGATCGCCGCAAGCTGCCCGCACGCCGCATAAATATCTCGTCCGCGCGGCGTGCGAACGTATGCCGATACGCCAAGCGATTCAAGCACAGACTTGAAACGAACTACGGTTGCAGAATTCGGCGGATGATAATCAAGTCCCTCAGCCGCATTATGAGCGATCAGGTTTATCTTCACCTTTTTCAGATCGTAATTATCCAAAAGTTTGGCTAACTTCCGCGCGTGTTCGTCGGAATCGTTTACGCCGCCGAGAAGGACGTATTCGAACGTGAACCGCTCGCCTCGTTTCAGCGTCTTTTCATATTCTTTCGCGGCGGTGAAAAGTTCGTTAATGTTCCAGCGTTTGTTTATCGGCATCAGCACGTTTCGCTGCTCATCGTTCGGTGCCGAAAGCGAGATCGCAAGATTCGGTCGTCGCTCAAGCCGTGCAAATTCATAAATTTTGGGAACGATGCCGGCGGTCGAAACCGTAACGCGGTTTGGTACGATGAAAAGCCCTTTTTCATCTGACATCAAATCCAACGCGGCAATGAGATTTTCGAAATTCAGGAATGGCTCGCCCGCTCCCATCGCGACCAGATTCGTGCCGTGCGGCGTTTCTACGCCGACGCCATACACATCGTTCAATACGACAATGATCTGTTCGACGATCTCGCCAATCGTCAGATTTCGAAGCAGCCCCAATTTCGACGTAAGGCAAAAATCGCATTTCAGCGGGCAGCCTGATTGCGACGAAAAACAGATCGTGTCGCGATTCTCGGTTGGGATAAAAACCGTTTCCACCGGATAGCCGTCATTAGTTTTCATCAAAAAACGGCGCGTTCCATCTTCGGAAACGTATCTTGATTCGACCGCCAAAACCGACGCGGTCGCCGATTCGCTCAATCGAGTTCGCAGCACTTTCGGCAGGTCGGTCATCTCATCGAACGACATCAAACGCCGCTGATGCAGCCCCTGAAAAACCTGATCAGCGCGAAACCGCGGCTCGCCGAGTTCGGCAACAAACTCGATAAGTTCATCGCGTGAAAAACCTGTGAGATGCGGCGCATTGATCATCTTTTTGATTCTATCGCAGATCAAAGAATCGAGATCAGAGGATATCTTGAAAAAATCTGTCGGAGTTCATTGCAGATACCTTGCGTTTTCTTTTGTTGTTACATTGGGTGGATTGCCTCATGGTTTTTCGAAGAACTCTTCTAACATGTATTCCGGAATTATCTGCGTCTATCTGCGTTCATCTGCGGCAGGAAATTCTTCCGCCGCTGCAACCTTATATCGCCCTTGCCTACGCGTGGGCTTTTGCAGAGGCAGGCAGGCCTGCGGTCGAGTCGTCCCGTTAATCGTCCCGAAATGTCCATAAGTGGGACGCTTATCTCATTCTATTTACACGGGTTAAGTACCATAAACCGTCCCATTTCGCATTTCACGATACCCTTAAATGGGACGACCGAAAAATCCGAACTCAAAATTTTTCAACACGGATTACGCAATAGCAAGCGTTTTGGCGGCAGCTTATCAAATCGTTAGTTAAAAGAGAGCTAAGAGCTGCCAGCTATGAGCTTTCAGCCGGCATTCCGCCAAAAAACATAGGTTCAAAGGTTTATCCGCAAGTACAATGTTCTAACGCGTAATCTGGGTTCAAAGAACCGATATGGGCGCGTTTTGCCCGATAAGACAGTGTTGCATAAGTTAGACATAAAGTCAAGATTTTTTTCTCTGTGCTCCACCGATCGACAGACGACCGTGACGCCTGCGATCCAATCGTTTCGCATTTGATGCACTCGGTATCGCCCTTGCTTACGCGCGGGCTTTTGCAGGTGCAGGCAGGGATGCCTGCGACCCAGTCGTTTCGCATTTGATGCACTCGGTATCGCCCTTGCTTACGCGCGGGCTTTTGCATGGGCAGGCAGGGATGCCTGCGATCCAGTCGTTTCGCATTTGATGCACTCGGTATCGCCCTTGCTTACGCGCGGGCTTTTGCAGGTGCAGGCAGGGATGCCTGCGATCCAGTCGATTTACGCTGAAACCTTGTACAATATTCTGCGTAGGAGACAATATGAAATATTTAGCAACGATTTTGTTCATTTCTGTTTTTGCCTTTTCTGCAATGGCGCAGACGACGACGAAAGAAGCAAATCCGGCGGATGTTGCTTCGATCGATTCGATCATCAAGGCGGTTTATGACGTCATCTCGGGCGATGCCGGTTCGGCGCGCGATTGGGATCGTTTTCGCCTCCTGTTTCACAAAGACGCGCGACTGATCCCGTCTGGAAAAAATCAGCAGACCGGCGTGATCGGCGCAAATGCGCGGACGCCCGATCAATATGCCACAGGCAGTGCTCCCTATTTTGAAAAGAACGGTTTCTTCGAACGCGAACTGGCCCGAAAGGTCGATCAATTCGGAAATATCGCGCAGGTCTTCTCGACATACCTGTCATTTCACAAGAAGGACGACAAAGAGCCGTTTGCACGCGGCATAAACAGCTTCCAACTTTTGAATGACGGAAAGCGCTGGTGGATACTCACGATCTATTGGCAAGCCGAAACGCCTGAGCAGCCGATACCGAAACAGTATCTGCGTTCAACGTGAATAGAATCCGATGTGCGTGTTCGTCCGAATTGTTAAATTATGGCCGAACATATTCTAAAACGCGTGCTTACCGTTCATCGTCCGATGGAAGAGGTATTCGCGTTTTTTGCTAATGCTTCAAATCTTGAGCGAATAACGCCCGCGGAATTGAATTTTAAGATAACATCGCCTCGGCCGATCGAAATGCGTGCGGGTGCGCTTATCGATTATCAGCTAAGCCTCTACGGCATTCCGATGAATTGGCGCACGGAGATAACGGTTTGGGAACCACCGAATCGATTTGTTGATACGCAATTGAAAGGGCCGTATTCGCAGTGGGTTCATACACATAAATTTACTGCGCTTGACGAAAACACGACGCTGATCGAAGACGAAGTGAAATATCGCTTGCCGTTCGAACCGCTTGGCGAAATCGCTAATTTTATTGTTGGGGGTCAGTTAAAAAAGATATTCGATCATCGGCAAAAGGTGGTCGAAGAGATCTTGGGTAAGAGGAACGCATAAAGACGCTATCTTTATGCGGGCCATTCGCCGCTGTATGCAAGATCGGCGCGGCCGGTGATCAGCATTTCGTCGTCTTTGCGCCAGAAAATTTCGGTTGTCCCGCCTTCGGTGATCACCGAAACGGCGCGGTCGGTTCGGTCGGTGTATGCACAGAGAATTGCGGCTCCTGTGGCACAGGTTCCCGAAGCAGGCGTTTCGCCGGCACCGCGTTCCCAGATGCGTAGCTCGATATTTTCACGGTCAAGCACCTTTACGAATACAATATTCGCCTTTTCGGGAAACGCCGGATGTACCTCGAGCGCTTTTCCCAATGCTCGCCAATCAAAATCAAAATCATCGACAAAAATGCACGCGACCGGATTGCCGACATTTATCGCCGATATTTCGACCGTCTGATCTCCGACCGGTATCTTTCGGCTAATAACGTCTTCGAGCGGACGCTCGGCAGCGACCGGAATTTCCTCGCTCGAAAACTTCGGCTTGCCGATCTCAGCCTCGAACCAAAACAGCACTTCGGACTCGCGTTCAATAAGAGTAAATTTTTTCACTCCGCTGCGTGTTTCTAGCCGCAGGTCGGGCGCTTTCCAGATCGCGTTGTAATAAAGATAGGCCGAAGCACACCGCGTGCCGTTCCCGGAAAAACCGGCAATGCTGCCATCGGGGTTCACGATCTCGCAAAAATAATCAGCCCGCCCGCCATCCAACTTTTCCAACACCGCGATGCCGTCGCTGCCCGCGCCCGTATGCCGATTGCAGATCGCGATCGCCAGATCCGAAACGTCGGTTTCCCTACCGATCTGATCTTTTTCGATAACGATGTAATCGTTCCCGAAACCATGAAATTTGCAGAAGCTGATTGGCATGTGGATCAATTGCCTCCAGCTTTAGCTGGAGGGTAATAAATAAAAAAAATCCGGGCTTTAGCCCAATGCTTAATGTTTTGGGCTAAAGCCCGAAACTATAACATACCTGTAACCTCCACCTAAAGGTGGAGGCAATTGAAAAGACCTGAGCTACTGCCTTGCTGCCGCAGCTGGAATGATCTTCAAGATAATGGTTTCCTTGCCGCGTTTTACGATGACCTCGTATTCCTCGCCGGGTTTCATTTCGCCCAACGCGGCGGTGTAATCGTAAACGTTTTTTATATCCTTTCCCGCAAGTTTGATCACCTTGTCGCCTTTCTTAAGGCCGGCCTTTGCCGCAGGTGAATCGTCACGGACACCGTCGAGCTCCATTCCGTCGGTCGAATCGGCATAGCTCGGTATCGTACCAAGGCTCACCGAAAATCCCGTTCGCCCGCCGGTGTTTGACGATTTCGTAACTGTGTACGTCGGCCGCTTCGCATCACCGTCGATCGATCTTGTTATCCAAATAACAAAATAAAGAACTTCCGAAAGTCCGCGATAGTTTATTTTTTCTGCAGTGTCAGACGGTTTGTGATAATCGGTGTGAGTTCCAGTGAAAAAGAATAGAACCGGAATTTGTTTACTATAAAAAGATGAGTGATCCGAGGGGCCGAATCCGTCTTCGTTAAGCTGAAGCTGAAACGAAGGTGTCGGTATGTCAGGCGGTGGAACGAATGTTATCTGCGTGAGCCTCTGGAGATTGGTTCCTTCAACTAGCTGCTTCCATTCAATTGCCGTTCCAATCCCGCCGATATTCAGCTTGTTCTCATTCAACCTTCCGACCATGTCGAGATTTATCATTGCGATTGTTTTATCGAGCGGCCAGACGGGGTTATTGACGTAGTATTTCGAGCCGAAAAGGCCATCCTCTTCGCCGCTGAAGGCGATAAAGATGATTGTGCGTTTGTTCTTCCTCTCTGACGCGAATTGGCGGGCGAGTTCGATTACGGCGGCGGTGCCAGAGGCATTGTCGTCCGCGCCATGATGTATCTCGATCGAATTTGCGGCGAGGCTGCCCGCACCGCCGCGGCCAAGATGGTCGTAATGCGCGCCGATGAAGATGGCTTCGTTCTTTAGAACCGGATCATTGCCCGGCAGAATGCCGATGACGTTGAACGCTTGCTTTGCGTTCGGGGTCGCAGGTGATCTCGTCGGATCGGACGGCGTCCCATGCGGATCGCGCACCGGCGTGTATGAAAACGCTTGCATATAGCTCGACTTTCCATTCGCCTTAACGCCTGGCTTCAGCTTTAGTTTTTTGAATTGCTCTGTGATGTATTCGCCCGCAAGGGTCGCTCCCGGCTCGCCCGTTCTTCGGCCTTCGAGCTTGTCGGAGGCGAGGTATTCGACGTGTCGGCGGAGGTTTTGTTCGAGCTGCGAAGTTTGGGCAAAAGTACCCGCAGAAAGCGAAGTAAGAACTATAAATGCGAGAAAGGTCTTTTTTAATTGATACAACATAACTACTGGCGGCTTGGCCGCAACGCATTGTGGCGAGGCTTGCCTCGCCGGTGGCGTAAGAAATGACCTTGAGGCTATGCCTCCGGCAGCGCAGCCGCCAACCTCATTATCGGCGACGACGGAGAAGCACAGCTTCTCCGCACTGCGATGCGGCAAAGGCCGCGAAGAATTCGGTCGCTACCGCTCCCGGTTCTGACTAATTTACCCAATCGGCGATGAATACGTTTGTGTCTCCGACCTTTGCGGAATTACGATTTGACGCAAAGACGAGCTTTTTGCCATCTGGGGAAAAGATAGGAAAGCCGTCGAATGTTTCATTAAACGTAACGCGTTCCAAGCCTGTTCCGTCGATGTTTATCAAAGCCAGATCGAAATTCGGCTGTCGGCGGCGGTTCGAGCGTTGAGGGTCGAAATAATTCGTGCAAAAGATAATTCGTTTTCCGTCGGGCGTAAAAAAAGGCGCGAATGCGGCTGAATCCAGTTTTGTAACCTGCCGTTTGTTCGAGCCGTCGGCATTCATCACCCAAATCTCGAAGATAGTCGGCACTACCAAATGACGCGCAAGCAGATCCTTATAACGTTTGATCGCCTCGGGCGTTTCCTGTGCCGAGCGGCGATAGACGATCATGCTCGAATCCGGCGAATAAAACGCACCGCCATCGTAACCGATCGTGTCGGTAAGCCGTTTTACATTCCTACCTTCAATATCCATCGAATAAAGATCGAGGTCGCCGTCGCGTTCCGATGTGAATACGATCTTTTTGCCGTCCGGTGAAACCGTCGCTTCAGCGTCGTAACCGTTTACGTTCGTCAATCTTTTGATGTCGGTGCCGTCAGCCTTCGCTGTATAGAGCTCGTATTCGGCGTAAACCGGCCAGACGTATCCCTGCGAACGGTCGGGTTCGGGCGGGCAATCGCGGCCGCCGCTGTGCGTCGATGCATAGACGATCCGTTTGCCTCCTTTGAAATAATAAGCGCAAGTTGTGCGGCCCTCGCCATTCGAAACCTGCTTGGTTGCGGAACCGTCCGTTTTCATTGTATAAATGTGGTCGCAGCCGTGCCCGTCGCGTTTTGATTGAAATATCAGTTGCTTTCCATCAAACGAAAAGTACGCCTCGGCATTCTCGCCGCCGAATGTCAGTTGTTTAATATTTTTAAGATGTTTTTCGCCATCGACCTCGAGCGTCGATTTTTGACCAAAAACATTGACAGGGATTGCTATAATGACAAAGACGTAGAACAATACTGCTTTCATAGTAATAATAGTATTCTAGCTGTAATATGTGCCGAATCCATTAAAATTAGTCTATCGAATTATATAGTGTAGGAAAAACATCGAGTTTGGAAAAAGCCCCGGACAAACCGACATATGGCATTCGAAACAAATAAAGAGGTTCTCGATTGGTACGAAAAGCAGGAACGGACATTGACCGACGAGTTTATTAATAGCCTGCCGTGGAACGAGATAAAAAAAACGCCCGTTGATGAAAAGTTCATTCCCGTTTTGCTCTACATGCGTGATGTTGAAGTTTTGACCGAAATGTATCACGAAGAGCTTCGACGCACGCCGACGGGACGCGACCCCGTGATCTCAAAATTCATGGAGCGTTGGGGCATCGAAGAGGTAACGCACGGCCAGTTGATCAACCGCTTTTTGAATGAAATGGGTCATGAAACGCCCGAAGATTGGCAGCGGCAGACGCATGAAAATGTTACAAAGTCTTACCACGCCAGCACGTATTTGCTCACTACGTTAACGAATCTTCTCGGCAGTCGGTTTACCGCAACGCATATGGCATTCGGCGCAATTCACGAGATGTCAACGGGACAGGCTTACCGCAAAATGCAGGAGCTTGCGAATCATCCCGTGCTTTCGAAAATTCTTGACGGGATCATAAAAGAAGAAGCTGCACACACGCATTTTTACCGTAGTGTCGCGCGTATCGAACTCAAAAAAAGCGAGGCTTCGCAAAGAATCGCGAGGAAAGTGATCGAGGCGTTTTGGCGCCCCGTTGGGCAAGGATCGCTTGCCAGGGAAAGAACTGAATACTGCATCGCCACGCTTTTTGCGGATGAAACCGGCGAAGGAGTAGAGATGCTCGACCGCACGATTACGCAGCGTGCGAGGCAGCTGCCGGGTTTTGAAGACCTTTCGAAAACCACAAAACGCTTCGGCAGGATCTGCAATAAATTCTTGGGAGCAAAGGCCGCCGCAGCCGCATCATTGCTCTTTTCGATAAACCTCTACGCCTTCGGTTAATTCGACCGCGAGTTTGGCTTCGGATTCTGCATAATCGAGATGCGCGATCGCCTCTGAAATCGCCAGAAAACGATGAACGTCGTGGTCGAACGATTTTGGGAATAACTTTTTCGCAACATCGAATGCCGTCGAACCATTTATCTCCACCAACGACAAGACTCTTTTTTGCCGATCATCGATCGCGCGAACATACCGATTGAATATCTCCTCAAAATCCGTTACCGGTTCGCCGTGGCCGCCGTAGGCAAGCGTCGGTTTAAAGTTTCGCAATTTCGCAAGGCTTACAAGATACTCGGCAAGCGACGGAAAACGGCGTTCGGGATCGACCGGATCGGGCGAGACTATCGGGTTTGGCGTAATGCGTTTTAAAACACAATCGCCGCAGATCAATGTTCGGTTCGCCTCGCGTGCGAACGAACACGAACCCGGCGTATGTCCGGGCGTATGCAGAACGCGAAGGCTTCCCGATTCGAATTCAAGCTCCATCTCGTCTTCGAGAAACGCAAAGTCGCCGTCGTCGAGCGCATCTGTAAGCAGGCTGATCTCCTCATAAAGCCCGCGCATTTCGTCGAAGACCTTCGCCGGAACGCCCGAACGAAGAAGCAGCTTTCGATGTGCATCCTGTGCCAAGCGCCCGAAAAGATTGCCGGTTTCCCATTCGTGTACAAGTATCTCCGCGTTCTTCGCTTCATCGCGCACCTGTTTGGCAAGACCGCAGTGATCTTCGTGCGTGTGTGTCAGCACGATCCTGCGAATGTCTGAAAAGCCGATGCCGTTCGCGCCCAGTTTTTCACGCAATGCCTTCGCCGCCGCATCGGTTTTCGGGCCGACGTCGATCAGCGTAACGGGATCTTCCTTGACGAGATATACGTTCACATCGCCAACGTAAAACGGCGTCGGGATGCTGAGTGGAATGATTTTCATATTGTCGAAGCCCCAAGTGTAAACAAAACGAACGGGCTTCGCCAATCCCGAAACAAGCTGCGGAAGCCCGACCGTAAGAGAGCGTAACACGCAACTCGCGATCACGCCCTTACCCACGAGAAGGCTTCTGCATCCAAAATTACAAAACTCTTACATTCGCGCGGCTTTATAATTGTTAGAGTAATTGTAAGGCACTCGGTGAGTGTTTGACGCGATAGAACAAGGATCGGGAGAAGCAATAATCAAATGACGAAAACTGCACAAATGAGCACGGAACGAAATTCGCTGAACTGGAACACGATATTTTTTGTAGCGTTGTTCCACCTTATGGCGGTCGCCGCTATATTTACATTTAGCTGGGCAAACCTGACCGCAGCGGTCATTCTCTGGTGGCTAGCGGGCAGCGTCGGCATCGGCGTCGGTTATCATCGTTTAATGACTCATCGTGGTTTCAAGGTCCCGAAATGGCTGGAATACACGCTGAGCTTTTTCGGAACAATGGCGCTCCAATCCGGACCGTTGACTTGGGTTACGACCCACCGAATTCATCACGCATTCACCGATAACGAAGGCGATCCGCACAGCCCGCGCGAAGGCACGTATTGGTCGCACATGGGCTGGATATTTTCGGGCACGGCGCAGATTCAGTCCGAAGAAACGATGAAGCGGTATTGCCCCGATTTTTATGACGATCCGGTTCATCAGTGGCTGAATAATTATTATTACGTTCCGACAATCGTCGTCGCCGTAGGCCTGTTGGCGATCGGCGGTTGGACGATGGTGGTTTGGGGCGTGGTTCTGCGAACGGTAGTTCTATGGCATTTTACGTGGCTTGTAAATTCCGCAACTCACCTTTGGGGAACACGTCGGTTTGAAACGCGCGACGATTCGCGCAACAACGGCCTTATCGCCGCCGTAACTTTTGGTGAGGGCTGGCACAACAACCACCATGCGTTTCCGCGTTCGTCAAAACACGGCCTGCGATGGTACGAATTTGACGTGAACTGGATACAGATCTGGACGCTGAAGAAATTAGGTCTCGCAAAAGATGTGTATGCCTACGAGATCGAAAACGCAAAACCGGAAACCATCGTCGAGGCGATCGATCTAAAGCCACTACACGAAACCAGCTAACGCTCATTCATCATTCGTTCGACATATTTTGCGATGACGTCAACCTCGAGGTTGACGTCATCGCCGTTTGAAAGCGTCGATAAATTCGTGAGTTCCCATGTTTTTGGGATAACTGCGATGTCGAAATGCGCTACTTCGAGTGCTGCAATGGTTAGCGAAATGCCTTCGACCGAGACCGAACCTTTGTAAACCAAATACCGTGCAAGCTCCGGCGGAAAGCCGATTCGGACCGTATAAAAATCACCGCTCTTTTCAGCCGAAACAAAAGTGCCGCGGCCGTCAACGTGGCCTTGAACAATGTGTCCGCCGAGCCGTGTCGCCGGCGTTAGAGCGCGTTCCAGATTTACGTGCGAGCCATCAGTTAAATTGCCAAGCGTCGAGCGCTCGAGCGTTTCCTGTGAAACATCGGCGGAAAATCCATCCTGCGAAACATCAAGCGCCGTCAGGCAAACGCCGTTCACCGCAATCGAATCGCCGTCCTTCGTATCGGTCGTTACAAACGACGCCGCGATTCGCAAGTGTGCGCCTTCGCCGCGCACTTCCAGCGATGCGACGGTGCCGAGTTCTTCGATTATTCCGGTGAACACGAGACGTATTTAGAACCACGGTTTTTTGTTCAAAACATAAGTTTGAACAAATTCCTCGTCCGATTTTGTGAGATACATTATGCCTTCGATAATGCCGATCACGGTTGTGACCAAAATAAGCGGCGTGCCGATGCCGCAAGTGACCATCGCGATGATCCAAGAGACGATGTAAGCAGAAAGCATTATTATGCCTTCCTGCTGATAGCCAAGAACGAATTTATGGATGCCAAGCCCGCCGAGGACGATGCCGCAAATACCTGCGGCGATCTTTTTATCGGCACCGGGAACTTTTTGCGCACTATAGCCGCCAGCGGGCTGCATCGGCATCGGGCTGATCGGCAGCATCGTCCCGCAGTTTGTGCAGGTCTGAAAATTTGACGGGTTTTGCGAATGACAATTTGGACAAGATACGTAATTTGTGGCCATAATTTTAGGTTTCGACTCCTGAAACAGCGAAGGTAATTTAGTATTATTCAGGTCGGCGGATTTGTCAAAGAAAACGGCTTTGAGATCATGTGCCGAAATATTGTTTGTGTTGCCAATTGTCGATTCGTTTTGTGTATTTTTGTGTCATTTCGTGGATCCTTCCTGATTCGGAAGAAAGTATTCACTAAACGACACGAAAGCACACGAAAAAAACGATACTACAAAATACCTGTTCAACGGCATTCGAATTTTATTTGTACTTTTTGTGCGCTCAACGCGCTTTTTTGTGATAAAAGTGAGAATTAACACAGAGGCCACAGAGGCAAAGACACAGAGTTCGCAGAGCGTTGAATGGAATCATCGACACAAATAGAAGCACAGCCGCCAAAGCTGCGAATGCTGCCGCAGGGCGGGATCGAGCCGTCGTCGCTGGCCGACACGGTCGAATGGTTTTTGAATTATGACGAGCGTGTTGCCCGAATGCGGCACGCGATGGTCGAGGAACTGTTTCAATGGAAACAGGAAGATGATGAGTCGCAGGGTAAGACGACCTATCCGTTTGAAAATGCCGAGGCTCGATTTGCGATCGGCGTTTTTCAGGCGCTTGAACAAAATGCGTCCGAACCGCTTTTGAAACTCTGGATAACCGATGTGCTGAACGCGCTCCACGAAGCCCGCGAATCGAAACAGGAGATCACGGATGTGAACAAACTCGACTCCGAACCGGAACTGTCGCACATCCAAAAAGCAGAAAAACTTACCACCAAAGCCGAGCGCAGATTTTACCTTTCAAGCTGCTGGCTCGAATCGCTCTGCACCGCCGAGGCTCGTGTTCTTGGTTGGATCTATCAGGAAATTTACGGACGGCCTTTTGCCGCTTCTACTTAAGCGTCTCGCATTGACGCATGTCGCCGCTTTGCATTCCGCGCGAAAACCACTGCATGCGCTGCTGCGCCGAGCCGTGCGTGAATGATTCGGGCACGACGTAACCTTGGGTGCGTTTTTGAATAAGATCGTCGCCGACCGCCGAGGCGGCGCGCAGGGCTTCTTCAACATCGCCGACTTCGACACGGCCTTGTTTTTGATACGCATTCGCCCAAACGCCGGCATAGCAATCGGCCTGTAATTCGAGTGCGACCGAGAGCCGATTGTTCTGCCCCTGCCGCTGAACCTTTTCCATTGTACCCAGAAGATTCTGTATGTGATGACCGAATTCATGTGCGATAACATAGGCTTGCGCAAAATCGCCCGGGGCTTTGAACTCGCGTTGCAGCTCGTTGAAAAAAGCAAAATCGAGATAGAGATTTTGATCGCCCGGACAGTAAAAAGGGCCAGTCGCCGCACTCGCGTATCCGCAGGCTGACGAAACTTGACCGGTGAAAAGCACGAGCTTCGGATCCTGATAACGCACGCGGCTCTGCTGCGGCAAAACCTGCCGCCACGTGTCTTCGAGGCTGCCCATCACCGCGCCGACAAACTGCCGATTTTCGTCCGGCGGCTTTGTTGAATTGCTCGCCGTGGTCGGCGTCTGAACCTCGGTCTGTGTCGGCAGGTTTTGAAGCAGCTGACTCGGGTCGCCGCCGCAAAGAATTACCGCGACCACTATCAACAGAACGCCGATCCCGCCGCCGCCAATCGCCACGCCGCGACCCATTCCGCGTCGGTCCTCAACATTCGTACTCTGCCTCTGATCTCTCCAACGCATAATAGTTCCCCCAATTTTTGTTGTAAAATGATTCTAACATCAATGTCGAATTTATTTACATGACGGCGGATATGGATCTTAACGATTGGAAAAATAGCGGCAGAGTTTTTGACCATACTGGCTTCCCGATTTTTTATATACAAAGTCAGCCGTCCGATGAGGTACTGCTTTGCCTGCACGGATTTCCGACTTCTTCGTTCGATTACAGGCTGATTTGGAAGTCGCTTGCTGAAAAATTCTCGGTTCTCGCTTTTGACATGATCGGATACGGTTTTTCGGCCAAACCGGTTGATTTTGAATACACAACTGCCGATCAAGTCGATATTTTGCAGGCTTTACTTTGTGATCTCGGTATCAAGCGAGTGCATATCCTCTCGCACGATTACGGAAACACGATTGTTCAAGAACTGCTCGCACGTCAGAGCGAGGGCACGGTCGATTTTTCGGTAGAGACTATCTGCTTTATGAACGGCGCTCTTTTCCCGGAAACGCATCGCCCAATTCTCGCTCAAAAATTGCTCATTGGCCCGGTCGGTTCGATATTCGGCAAGCTGATCCCGGATTGGGGAATGACAAAAAGCTTTGCTTCGGTTTTTGGAAAACGAACTCAGCCTACAACTGCCGAACTTGAAGACTTTCTCTGCCTTTGGAAACACAACGGCGGCAAAAAAATCGCGCACAAACTTATCCAATATATGCGCGAACGCACGACATATCGCGAGCGTTGGGTCGCATCGCTTCAGGCGATGCAGCAGCCGTTCATGATGATAAACGGCTCGGCCGATCCGGTTTCGGGCAAGCATTTGGTTGACCGTTTTCGCGAGCTTGTGCCGGAACAGAAAAATATTCTCGAACTCCCCGGCATCGGTCATTTTCCACATCTCGAAACGCCGGAAATCGCTCTCAAAGCTTTTTTTGAGTTTCATCGCATGGAGTTTCGGCTTTAGCCGGCAATATTGGAGGCAGAGGCCAGCTAAAGCTGGAACTCCTAACTTAAAACGCAAACCGTTACCGCAAAGCCTTGACAGAAACGGACTTACAGGCATATTATCGTTTAAAGTTCCAAAAAGGGGTTTGTTCTTCTCACGTTTCAGCATTTGATAGGGAGGAAGCAATGATCAAACTTGATATCGTCAACCAGGTTGCCGACAAAACCGGAGTTCCGAAACAGAAGGCCGAACAGGTTGTCGATTCGCTGTTCAATGCAATGAAAGAAGCTCTTGCGAGTGGTAAGCGGATCGAGCTTCGCGGATTTGGCGTTTTTATCGTAAAGCCGCGAAAGCGCGGAGTTGGGCGAAACCCGCGGACGGGGATGGAAGTTCCGATCCCCGCGGGCAAAACCATCCGTTTCAAACCGGGCAAAGAGCTCACCGAAAAAGCGGTAAGAGATTAAGATCTTTTGTTTTTGTAGTTTCGAAAGGTCGCAGAACGCAAGCGGAAATTGTATGCTTGTGATCTGCGGCCTCATTCTATTTTTAGATGTCTGAACCCATACCATTTACGCTCGAAAACGATATTGCAAAGCCGACGGCTCGAACGTGGGCAAAGCACGTTCTTCTGCTTTTCATAACGTTTGTAACGGCGACGATTGCCGGAACGCTGTATCCTTTCGGCCCGATCTTTGCACTGCCCGAAGCCGACCCGCAATCCATCGCCGAAGCCGTTCAAATGCTACTCAATTTGCCGGTGAATTACGCTATCGTGATCGGCGATATTTTTGGCAAGCTCGCCGCTAATTCGTCATATCTGGTTTACGGTTTGAGTTTTTCGCTATCGCTTTTGTTTATTTTGATCTCGCACGAAATGGGACATTATGTCGCCTGCCGCATCTATCGCGTTGACGCGACTCTGCCCTATTTTATCCCGACGCCGCCGATGATCGGGCCGGCGGGCACATTCGGAGCGTTCATCAAAATACTCTCTCCGATGCCATCTCGAAAAGCGGTTTTTGATATCGGAGTCGCCGGGCCGATCGCCGGATTTATTGCGCTGATTCCGGTTGCGATTTTGGGAGTGGCAACGATGCAGATCGCTACGCCGCAGCAGATTGCTGCGGGAAGCGGTGGAATCGTTTTTACTGATCCGTTGTTCATGCGATTGATCGGGATTTTCGTGGGTGTCGATTTGAACTTTGCGATAGGAAATCCGTTTTATTTTGCTGCCTGGGTCGGACTATTGGTCACTGCTTTGAATCTAATTCCGTCCGGCCAACTCGATGGCGGACACGCGATATACGCCGTTTTTGGCGAACGCGTTCATTTTTGGACGGGCCGGATTGCATTCGCTTTGATGGCACTGTTTTCGATTCTCGGCTTTTACTTTTTTGGGAGTCCAAGCGGGTTTCTGATCGCCATCCTGCTCGGCATAATGATGCGGATCAAACACCCGACACCGTGGAATCAAACCCCGCTCGACCCAAAACGCAAGCTCGTCGCGTTCTTTTGCCTTGTGATCTTTGCCCTATGCTTCGTGCCGTTCCCGATTCAAATAAATTAGATATAATAAGGCAAATGCAAACAAGCACACTGACCGAAGCAAACAAGCATGTGGAAGAAATTATCGCGAATGCCGCGCGAGGCGTACCGCAACTAATTACGAAATACGGAAAGAAGACTGTCGTAGTTATCTCGTACGATGAATAT
Organism: Pyrinomonadaceae bacterium; assembly: GCA_050748285.1. Taxonomy (GTDB): domain Bacteria; phylum Acidobacteriota; class Blastocatellia; order Pyrinomonadales; family Pyrinomonadaceae; genus OLB17. The sequence continues at coordinate 1,885 of JBOGOW010000020.1, read as the reverse complement.
CTAGAACTCTCACGAACGTGCTCTGATCTCTCCGATCTGAAAGTCGTCTGTGATGCGTAATTAGTTGATACACATCTAAACGGTTTCCGCTTTCGGAAGCATTCCTTTTACTTCCTTGACCATTCGCTGCACGTCTTCCTGCCCGTCGAGGGCGATCATGAAAAAATCGTAGCTAGTTTTGAAGCAGACCATCCCGTTGCCGAAGAACCATACGCCTTCGAGCAAAGGATTGCCGCCGATGATCCAATCGATAGGGGCACCCGTGATGGTTTTTGGGTTGAAGATATTTGTCATCATCACCGCACCGGAAGCGAATGAGAATGCTCCGAGAAGCGGTGCTCCGATGCGTTTTGCAATATCGCGTTCGAATTTAACGCGTTCGGTCTCGGCTTCGCTTAATTCACCTTTTTCGATGAGTTCTTCCTGGTTTTTCAGGTAGCCGTTGAATTGTTCGCTGATCTTTTTGATCGACCACGCAGGCAGCGCCGAATTGAAAAGCCAGTGCGAACTAATTCCTGTGAAAACGACACCGAGCCCGGCTCCGATAGCCATTGAAACACCGGTCGTCGCAGCCTGCAGCGGATTTTCCTGGATCCAATCGGATGTTGTGGAGAAAGTCTTCATTGCCGAGTCAATCGTCCTCGTCCAGCTTGCGCCAAAGCTAAAAGCCTTTGAAACACGGCTGGCATTTTTGCCGACAGTTTCGTAAGCGTCCTCAAACATCTCACTTGCCTTTTGACCGGCAATATTCAATACTTCGCCGGCAGTTTTTCCGGCTTCCTTGACGACGTCACCGGCTTTTTCGCCCGCGTCTTCCGCCGCGTCACGGATAGGCTCGCTCGCGTTCCAGGCTTTTTTTGCCGTATCGCCCGCAGTTTTGAACGTGTCTTCAGCCGCCTTAACGGCTTGTTTACCGACTTCGGTTTTCCCAGCTTCAGCTTTGATCTTTTCCGCTCCCTTTTGAGCGGTTTCGACGACGACGCGAGCGCCTTCCTCGATCTTGTCCTTCAAACCGAGCTGTTTGTCGATCTCTCCAAACTTTTCCCTGGCGTCACGCTGCCATTTTTCGAAGCGGTCTTTGTAATCGGTCATTTTCGTTTATTCCTCTTGCGAAAATTCTATTTTGAGATACGTTCAAAATGAGCAATTTGTTCACATTACAGTGGCGAGTTGTTCAGACAAAACCCGGGGGAACGCTTATCGGCACAAACCAGTCTCCAGGACAAAGAAGAACTTCGCCATTCTCGTCTGTTACACGTACCTGCGATAGCCCTCCGTAAACTTCAATTTCATAAATCTTGCGCGGAACAAGCGAATCGTCATCATTTACAACATAAACGGCTCAAATTTTACGTCGGGCTGGAATATCCGACTGCAATAAATCATCAATTTCGACTTTAAATGTTTGAGACGGTTCGATCTCACGCCTGACGATCTTCCCTGCCTGTCGTATGCTGCCTGCCAGTCTTTCAAAAGTTTCGCTCATGTTAGCCAATTTCCTTGCGTTTTATTTCGACAAGAGATCTAAGATCATTCTTTGACAAATCTGTTCTTTCATTCTTGCTGTAAATATCTAACAGCAAAACCAGATCCTTCTTCAATATATAAGGGTCATGACTAGCAAAATGCGATTTAGCTACTAATGACACTATAACAAATATGTTGTGGAATAAACGAAAAACGATTCGGTATGTTGATTCAGAGCCATTGGATCAACTTTTGTTGTTGAAATAAATCCCAAAGTATGTCAAAGTATAAGGGGGTGGTTTCAAGGTTCAAGTGCAACCGAGGGTAGTTTAACAGACCAGAAGGCATTAAAGTCAAAAGCACCTTTTGGAAGGAAGAGTTCGGCGGGGCATTTCCAGGCGAGAGATTTACGAGGGCG
>JBOGOW010000019.1:0-18880 GCA_050748285.1 Pyrinomonadaceae bacterium | reverse complement strand
GGAGTATTCACAGTGATTGAAACCTCATTAGCCACGTTGTACGGGAAAGGTGTTTTCACATCGATCAAAGTGTCCGAAGCTAAACCATTTCTATGGGAAAAACATTGGCGGCGGTTGGTGGAGAATTCGGCCAAGTTGAGAATTGACATTTCTGAATATAGCGAGCGTGCGGTTTCGGATTCGTTAGTCGAATTGATCGAGAAGAACCAGACAATAAACGGTCGTGCGCGGATCACGTTTCATGACGCTTCGCCAAGCGAGTTATGGAGTGGCGGTGGTGAAAAGAAAACAAGCTTGTCGATCATCACGGCTGAGCAACGAAAGATCCCTGCGAATTTCAAACTGACAAATTCACCTTACCTTGTAAATTCAACGTCGCCGCTTGCTGGTGTGAAATCGTGCAATTATCTTGACCATTTATTGACGCTCGATGAATCAAAGAAACGCGGTTTCGACGAAGCGGTTCGGGTGAACGAGCGGGGCGAGATAACAAGCGGCTGCATGGCGAATGTTTTTTGGTCAAAGGATGAAAAACTTTTTACCCCGAGCCTCAAGACCGGCTGTCTTGCGGGAACAACGCGTGAGTTTGTTTTGGAAAACGTTGAGTGCAAAGAGGTCGAAACCGGAATCGACGCGTTGACGAAAGCCGATTCGATCTTTTTAACCTCGACCGGAATCGGTGTTGTTCAGGTTGCGGAATTCGATGGACGATCGTTGGAAAATCAGGATCATCCAATCATTGATCTGGTGCCGAGAGTTGTATGAACCACTAAATCACACAAAACAACACGAAAAACATTCGTGAAATTCGTGTCGATTCGTGGTTAATTTTCTTATCCGGCGGTTTCGAAGAGTGCGAGGATCTGTTTGCCCTCGTTCGAGCGCGGGTCGATGGTGCGAAGGTGTTTTTGTCCCTGCATTTCCCATATCGCCGTAACGACGCCTTCTTTTTCCACAGCCTGATAATGCACGTCTTCCGGATTAGCCTGCGCCTCTTCAGCGACCTGCGATTCGGGCGTCTTTTCTTCTGAGGCGGTCGTAATTTCTTCACCTGCCTCGGCGGCCTGTACTGCTTCTTCTGACATCAAATAAAAAATCTCCTTAATACTATTTTCATAGAACCGCAATTTTCACACAGCGCGTTCGAATTTGTCTAGGTTGAACAGTTTATTTTATTACAGAAAGAAAACCCTCGATTTCGACCTCAGCATCTCGAAGAGCGCCTTTTAAGGTAAAACGGTCAATTTCATCATGAAAAGGAAAGACTATCAAACGGCCATCTTGATGCTTCATTTTTACATGACTGCCTTTTCTCGTGACCTCAGCGAAGCCTAATCGAGTTAGCGCCTTCAATGCCTGCTTACCTGAAATAAGCGGGAGTTTCATAACGCAAGCTCGACAAACTCTCTTCCTTTAAGTGGAACAAATTCGGATGGCTCCGGTTCCAAATAAAGGTCGATCGCTTCACGAATATTTGCCAATGCTTCCTCTTTGGTTTTTCCTTGCGACCAGCAACTCTTAAGCGACGGAACTCTCGCGACAAAATATCCGTCTTCGCCGTGTTCCACAATTACCTTAATATTCATCGTTCAATATTATATCAGTTATTCAAGCTTTTCGGGTGCAGTTCATAGAACCAGAATTCGTTATTCGGCTGGTCAAACAAGATCAATCAGTTTTCACCAACTCTGTATCACGATGTTTTATCATACATCGTGATACAGAGTTCCAAACAGCTTCTTACAATGGCCGGAATAAAAATTGGCATAATTTCAACACGAACAGTATCATTATTTTCGTAGAGTGAAATAAGCGATCCGTTCGACGTTTAATGAGAGAGGCAGCACGACATCCACAATTCAGCATCGCTCCCTATAAAGAGCGAAACGGCGCGCCAATGCTGCTGCCGGCATTTTTGTTAATGGCCGGTGCCGTTGTCTGCCTTTTGTTGTGGATGGTTGGTTTTGGTCAAACAAACTTTCGGATCGAAAGGCCGTATCTAATTCCATGGGTGATCGCCACCGGAATTGTTATCGCAGCACCGTCGGTTTATTTGAAATACAAGGGCGAATTCAGCTTTACGAATCCGTTGGTATTCGCCGGTCTGACCTATTTTTTGCCGGTGTTTTTTATCGGCGGCTGGAGCTTGACCTTTGGCCTCTCGTCTTATTATTTCCTAAATTACATAGCCGACCCGGAATACAATTTTCCGCTTGCGTTCGTTTACATAATGCTTGCATATGCCGGGTTGTCGGTCGGGTATTTTATTCCGGCTGGCAAATCGGTCGGCAATTACGCCGCAATCTGGCTGCCGAAATGGGAATTCGAGCTAGGCGAGATCGTTTTGGGATGTGTGGTCTTCTTGATAGTCGGCTTTTCCCTGAATCTTTTGGCGCTCGAAGCCGGACAAATCGGCTATCAGGCGAATGAATTCATTCTCGGCGACTCCGGAAGTTTGGCACTTTACCTCACGGTCGTTCTTCCCGCCACTTCGTTTCTATTGTGGATACCGTTCTTTAAGTTCGAGCGTTGGGGTTTGGTGCATATCGTTATCGTAGCCGCGCAAGGCTTGACCGCCGCCTTCTTCCTGCTGGTTCGCGGCGGAAAGAGCGCGCTGTTGCTGAGTGCTATATTGGCAATCGGAGCCTACGTATTAACGAAACGAAAGATCTCGGCAAAACACTGGGCTATATTCGCAGCCGTGCTCGCTGTTTGTCTTATTGCCGGAACGATCTACGGCACGAAATTTCGGGCGACGAAGGGAACGACCGATCGAATTTCGGTTTCGGAATATGGCGCCATCGCTTTCGAATCGATAGGCAGTCTCGGTGACGAGAGTTTGACCGCGCAGCTCGATGAATCCTTTGAAGTGCTTGCTAACCGTTTGGAGGTCGTCAGTGCGTTTGCCGTGGTCGTTTCAAATCACGAGGCACTTTCAAGTTATGAAGCGTCCTATGGACTCGAAAATAATATCTGGACATATACATGGACGGCGTTTATTCCCAGATTGGTTTGGAAGGATAAACCCATCATTGCGGACGGTTTTGCGTATAACGAGCTTTATTTCGATCATGGCAGCTACGGTCTTTCGATCACTGCGATGGGCGATCTTTTGCGGAATTTTGGCCCGATCGGCGTGCCGGTTGGGATGATAATTCTCGGTTTTGCTATCCGAATTTTCTATGCCGCACTGGTCGAGGGGCTGCCATTTTCGGCCTGGCGAAGCACGTTGTATTTTATGGTGCTTATCAAGATAAGTTACGACGGGTTTTATGGTGATATTCTTCCGACCGTTATTCGGATCTCAGCGATTATTTTCGTGCAGTTTCTAATCATTTATTTTGTTATACGGTTTCTACGCCACATGCGGCGATAGAATCGTCCGCACCTCACTATTCCGATTCCAAAGCGCGTTTGGCTTCTTGAAGTTCTTGTCTGTGCAAGTCCGAGACTATCGGATAATGAAGGTTCATTGATTCGAGCTTCTTGACAATGATCTCGGATATCGCAAGCCGTGTAAACCATTTTTTATCGGCCGGGATTACATACCACGGCGAGTTTTTTGTAGATGTCGCTTCGAGCGCTTCGGTATATGCCTTTTGATATTCATCCCAATGCGCGCGTTCCTTTACATCGCTCATCGAAAATTTCCAGTTCTTTTCCGGTTCGTTTATGCGGTCGAGAAATCGCTGTTTTTGTTCGGCTTTCGAAACATTAAGAAAGAATTTGAGTATGTGTGTTCCGTTTTCCGTGAGGTGATCTTCCCAATCGCGGATATGCTTAAAACGTTTTTTCCAAATGTTTTTGTCGTTGATTATTTCCGGCGAAAGCTGTGAGCCTTGCAATATTTCAGGATGAACACGGACGACAAGAACCTCTTCGTAATGCGAGCGATTGAAAATGCCGATCTTGCCGCGTTCGGGCAAAGCCTTTTGGCATCGCCACAGGTAATCATGATCGCGTTCCTCGGCCGACGGTTGTTTGAATGAAACGACCTGACAGCCCTGCGGATTTACGCCGCTCATCACGTGCTCGATAGCACCGTCTTTCCCAGCGGCATCCATCGCCTGAAAAATGATCAGCAGCGAATAAGAATCGTGAGCGTAAAGCACATCCTGCAGCTCGCGCAAGCGGCTGACATTTTTTTCAAGGTCTTCCACCGCTGCCTTTTTATCGGTATAATCACCGGTGAAATCGGTCGCGTGTTTTGCAAGGTCAAGCTTCGAACCTTCTTTGACAAGAAATTTTTCGGTGTTCATAAGAAATTTAGCCACAGATTAACACAGATGCACACGGATATTCCGAAATCATTGACTTTGATCGCGATACTCCTGTTGGTGTCGATCGCATCGGCACAGCCGCGGCTTGTTCCGCAGAAGGTTGCGACGAAAGACGGACGAAGCTTTACGCTGAGTTTGCCGGCCGAGTTCGAGGTGATTCCGGCTGCCGAAGGATTGAAGCGCGTTCGCTTTTTTGCAAAGGCGCCGGATGGACGAATTTTTGTTACGGATTTATATAACCTTACGGACAACAAACGCGGCGTTATTTATATCCTTGACGGCTGGAATGAACGCACCGGAAAATTTGCGAAGGTCGTTCCGTATATGACCGGCCTTCATAATCCGAACAGCGTTCAGTTTTATGTTGATGACAACGGGCAAGATTGGATCTATATCGCAGAGACCGAAAAACTGACGAGGCGAAAATTTACAAAAGGCGAAGAAAAACCGACCGAACAGAAGCCGCATACGGTTGCGACGTTTCCCGATTATGGCCTGAGCTACAAATACGGCGGCTGGCATCTGACACGGACGATCGCCTTTGCACCGAACGGCAAGATGTATGTTTCGGTCGGCTCGAGCTGCAATTCGTGTGAAGAAAAAGAAGACGTGCGGGCGACAGTTTTGGAGATGAATCCGGACGGAAGCGGTCAGCGCATTTTTGCGCGCGGGTTGCGAAATGCCGTCGGCCTGCGTGCGTTTGGCAATTTTGTCTTCTCGACCAACCAAGGTTCGGATCATCTAGGTTTGCAAAAACCCGACGAGACATTTTATGCCTTGAAAAACGGCGCGGATTACGGCTGGCCGTACTGCCATTCGTATGAAGGTAAAATTTTTCCCGACCCAAAACTGAAACGTAGCGGCGGATGTACGAACGTTACGGCGCCTTATGCATTCTTTCCCGCACGAAGCTCCGCCCTCGGTTTCGATTATTTTGACGATCCGTTATCACTTGAATCAATAAATAAAGGGTTTCTCGTCGCGCTTCATGGTTCGACAAACAAAACCATCGGCCACGGCTACAAGATCGTGATAATGCGAAAAGGCGAAAAGCTGCAAGACTTTATCACCGGTTTTTTGCAAAAAGGCGTGGTCAACGGCCGCCCGTGCGACATCCTAAAAATCGGCCCTGATTCGTTTCTTTTCACAGACGACAATAAAGGCATCATTTATCTGGTCAGGCGAAAAGGCTCATCGACGCCGATCACATCCGAACAACAAGCGGAACCGGCGCCTGCATCGACGATTTTTACCGATCAACCTGCGCAGTCCAGGAGCTGTTTTCCTTTTGCGGCCCTATTGCCTATCCTGTTTCTTATGATTCACAAGAACTGAAAGCGGGCCGGTTTCCTAAAACGTTTGTGCTCTGTGTCCTAACTCGGTGTTCTCTGTGTTTGAAAGAGACAAAACACAGAGGACACAGAGGTTTCACAAAGATCGCAAAGTCAGTACCACAACTGTAAAAACGCGCTTGATTCAAACATATGCACTACTGAGGAATCATAGGATAGAAATTTGAAACTTCGGCGTGTTACGATATTCGTTTGCTTCGCTCATGTTTTTATGAATATTGGAATTACGGTTTATCCGACATACGGCGGCAGCGGGATAGTCGGTTCGGAGCTCGGACGCGATCTCGCTGAACGCGGACACAGCGTGCATTTTATTTCGTCGGTTCTTCCGACGCGGGTTACAGAGTTGAACGAGCGTGTGCATTTTCACGAGGTAGAGATGATGTCGTATGCGCTCTTTGAGCATCAGCCTTACGACCTGGCACTTGCGACAAAAATGGCGACAGTCGCGCGTGCAGAAAAGCTCGATCTGCTGCACGTTCATTACGCAATTCCGCACTCGATCTCGGCGATCTTGGCGCGCGAATCAATTAAGGAAAAAAGATATGTGCCGGTCATCACGACATTGCATGGAACGGATATTACTTTGGTCGGTGCAGACAGAAGTTATTTGCCGATCACGCGTTACGGCCTTCAGCAATCGGATGGCGTTACGGCGGTTTCGCGGTTTTTAAAAAAGGCGACCATCGAAACATTCGATTTTGATGAAGTCGAAGTCATTCCGAATTTTATTTGTCCGAGCCATTATAAAAAAACGCCCGACGCGCCGCTGCGGAGCGAACTTGCACCGAATGGTGAAAAGCTGCTTGTCCACGTTTCGAATTTCCGTTCGGTCAAACGGCCCGGCGACTGTATCGATATTTTGGCAAAGGCCCGCGAGGCTGGAGAAAACGTGCGGCTGGTTATGGTAGGCGATGGTCCCGAGCGTTCGGCAGTTGCATTTCGCGCGGAACAGAACGGCGTGAGCGAACACGCGATCTTTGTCGGCAAACAGGCGAACATTCCTGATTATCTCGGCGTTTGCGATATCTTTCTGCTGCCATCGGAACTCGAATCTTTCGGGCTTGCCGCGCTCGAAGCGCAGGCGTGCGAAATGCCTGTGATCGCCACGCGGATCGGCGGAATTCCCGAGGTTGTGAACGACGGCGAATCGGGATATTTGAGCGACGTCGGTGACATAGATAAAATGGCTGAAGACACGATCAAACTGCTTCGCGATGACGAAATGTGCCGCGCCTTCGGCACACGCGGCCGCGAACTCGCCGTCGAACGCTACAGCACGCAGAAAATAATTCCGCAGTATATTTCGTTTTATGAAAAGGTTTTGAGCAGATCGAAAACCGCCGCCGCGTAGGTGGAGTGAGGACACTCTTGTCCTCATGAGCCGGAGGCGAACCGTTCTCGGCATTTCTTAGTCGCCATTGTTTCCGAACGCTGCGCGTTCGTGAGGACAAGAGTGTCCTCGCTCCAATATGCTTAAACACTACATGCAAAAACGCGAACGGCGGCTGGCGATGTTGAACGACAACCGCGTGGTGCAGCCGTTTGATTTTGGCGTGGAATTCGTCGCCGAACACGCGAATGGCGAGGACCAGCGAAAGATACTTACAGCTCACTCGAAACATGTTGTCGCAAATAGCGATGAGTATTTCGCGGCGCCTGAAGGTATAAATTTTACGCTCGAAAAACGGCTACATCCTTCTACAGGCTCGATAAACGCAAATGAACTCGCAAGCACCGTCGTACAGATCGAGGTTGACGTACTTACTTGGAAAAGCTCCGTCGAAACCATCTCGGTCGAAAACAACACCGCGGTTGCGACGTATTTCCCTCACGAAAACAAACGTGCCGCCGTGATCATTCTTCCGCATTGGAATGCAAAGGCCGGAACGTATTTCGATCTTGCAAAATTTTTGAACAAATTCGGCATGTCGGCGATACGTCTTACGCTGCCGTATCACGAGGAGCGTATGCCGCCCGAACTTGAGCGTGCTGATCACCTTGTTGCTCCGAACGTCGGACGTTCGCTGCAGTCGATCCGGCAATCGATCGCGGATACGCGTGCGTTGGTTTCGTGGCTAAAGCAAAAGGGATATGAAAAGATCGGCATCGTCGGGACAAGTATCGGTTCGTGCGTGGCGTTTATGGCATTCGTGCATGATATGCGGATCGACGCGGCGGTTTTTAATCACGTTTCGGGCTATATGGCCGACGTCGTCTGGCACGGCCTTTCGACCTATCACGTCCGCGAAAGTTTTGGCGAAAACATCACGCTCGACGAGCTTCGCGAGTATTGGCTGCCCGTTTCGCCGATGGCGTATATGGAAAAACTGGCTTCGCAGCCGTGGCGTCCGCAGCGTTACATCTACACAAAATACGACCTCAGCTTCCCGATCGAACTTTCGCTCGAAACAATGGACGCGCTCCGCCGCCACAACATCCCGCACAGCGAGGTCGCTCTCCCCTGCGGCCACTACACCCTCGGCGAAAAACCGTGGGTCTATATCGACGGCTACAAGATCATCTCGTATCTGCGAAAACATCTGAAATAACTCGGGATGCAACGTTTAAGCGCGAAGGAGCGCCCGAAAGCCTGCCTGTTCAAAATGAATATCCGCCGTTAATGCTTCAGAAATTCCGTGATCAGCCATGACTGTGAACGATATGCAGTCGATCATTCCCCAGTCTTTATCCAGCGTCTTTTGAACAGCGCGAAACCCCGTTCATAGATCTCGTCTGTGATTCCGACGATTTCGACAGTTGGATCATTCACAAGGGCAGTTAGCAATTTGACTGCAGCGCTACGATAGCGCTTCTTAGAGAGGGCATTTCCGACCTCTAGCAGTATCGCACGGGTCGTGACAATATCGGTGGAGCTTCTTTCTAGGGACGCAGCTATTTGAAGTGCAATTTCGTGGTTGGAATCGGACTTGACGGAAAGCGCGATCGCATAGGACGTATCGAGAAATACCTTACTTTGCATCAGCGTCCTTTCCGCCGTAAAGGTAATCGTCGAGGCGCTCCGAGAAATCCTTCGGCCCCTGAAGTTTTAGCGATCGGGCGACGGCGAGAAACGATTCACCAATTTCAGGCTGGCCCTCCCCAACCTCGACCGTGATCTGGACACGAGTATTCGGCTTCAATGGTACTTTCCCATTGGGCCTGAAAACCGAACCGTCAAATATGGCGTCAACTACGGTGCTCATAGCTTGTCAAATCAAATCTTATCACGGGTTTCAGTGTCTCGATACAACTTTCACATGCTAAGGAACATTTCTACCGTCCGGCGGTCACGCTCCATATCTTCCAAATCGTAATTTAGCGTAATCTTGTGTTCCTTCAAAAATGCATGGGTCTCTTCAATAGAAAGCTCGAGAAGTTCGGCGATTCCCCCAAGACTCATTTTTTCCTGACGATAGTTCTCTGTTGCATAGGCCTCGAGCATGCTTCGAGAGACCTCTTCATCGGGAACCGATCCCGGGAAGAACTCATCAGGAATTGAAACAGTTACTTCCATCGCAGGGCAATTCTAACATTTCGGTTCGAAATATTTTAGCAATCAATAATCGATTGTTCCATCTGGCTTTATTGTATAGACGAGTGTTGCTTTGACCCGTATCGGACCAAATAGAACACGAGGGAATTTTGCACCAAGCGCTGACCGTTCAAACGGAGCTCGCAATAGAGGATGACCGTTTGTCGCCAGTGCGCGCAAGACGTTGCCATCCTGATCGATCACAACTTCCACATATATACTATCGTCCTCTGTGATTCGAATATGGCTCGGATGTATTATGTCTCCCAACCGTGGTTTTGGAATGCTCAGCGCTTTCTGATTAACCAAACCGACACGTTTCAGACACTTCGAGAACGAATCAAAGTTGTAACTCAAGATTCCCCGAATCCTTATGTTGTGTGATCTAAACTGCGCCTTTCGAGCCGCAATGACAGACGCTTCTGTCAAGAGTGGATCGCCCGATATGGCTTTTGCGGTTAGCACCTGACCATTTCGACCGATCAGAATCTCGATTTCAACTAATCCGTCTGCACAGAGCAATTCGGCTTGACTAGAATAAATCGGTTTCGGCAGGTAAGCAGCGCTGCCATTGACAATCCCGAGCCGGCGATCTTGCCCATTGACGGCTGATATTTCCAAGACAAAGAGACTCGCCACGGCGAAAGCAATGCAAAATGAGTAAAGCCTTAGTATTCGAAACATCGGATCCTTCTCGTTCTTATTTAGAGCCCAAACAAACGCGAAAGTTCCAGCATACATCCAATCAATGATAAAATCTCTCCATCTTTGATGAGCCAGGCGAGCCAAAAACATGCGGTGACGATCGATGAAGCGGTAATGCGCCTGCTGGCTCGCGCTGAAAATGCGCGCGGGTTGGAAGCTGATGACGTGAAAACGCGCGTTTCTGCGGCTCTCGAAAAATATCTTCTCAAGGACGATTCGAATGCGGAGCATCACGAGGTCGTTTCGTTTATAGATGAGATTCGGGCGGATGATCTTTGTTTGATAATCTCGTGTGAAAAAGGCTATGAAAAGGCGTGGGAAGATTTGGTCGAAAATTTCGATGCTACGGTGAAATCGGCGGCGAGAAAGATATCTTCGAATAATGAAGACGCAGAAGATTTGGCAAGTTCGATATGGGCAGAGCTTTACGGTCTGCGGGTCGATGCTGAGGGAAACAAGAAAAGCAAGCTGGCGTATTATTCGGGACGCGGCAGTTTGGCGGGTTGGCTGCGTGCGGTCGTTTCGCAGCTTGCGGTCGATCAATACCGCAAGCAATCGAAATTCGTGCAGATCGAGGAAACGCGCGAATTTGAAAATCTGGCCGAGGAATCGACAAATCATTCCGGCAACGATCTCGTTGTTCACCACGGCGAAAATCCAGAAGAATTGTTTAGCGAGAAAGAGACGGCCGAAGATGTTTCTGCTGCGGTTCGAGCGGCGATCGATTCGCTTGAAGCGGAAGATAAACTTATCCTCAAATTGTATTATTTCGACGATCTGAAACTGAAAGACATAGCCGCAACATTTGGATATCACGAAGCGACCGCCAGCCGAAAGCTTGTCAGAATCCAAACCGAGATCCGAAAATCGGTCGAGCGGGAATTGAAAAAAAATCACGGCTGGCAGGACGCCGAGGTGAAAAAATATCTTGCCGACACCGCTTCTAAAATGGGCGTCAGCCTTGAGAAAATGTTGGCTTTATTGACGTTAGCAGCGTTGATGCAAGATTTAATCGGCTAAATCGTTCAATAAATGGTTACGAAACCGCAGCCGCGGAGGCACGGAGTAGGTATCCAACAGGATGGACAGGATAGACAAGATCAAGGTCATGATTGAATTAGTTTTTTTGTTTTGCTCTGTGTTCTCCGTGCCCTCTGTGGCTAACTAAAACATGGAACTTGAATTCGACAAGGAGATGGATGCTTTGCTGCGAAAGGCGGCGACACGAGGCGTGCTTATCGGCGACAAGCCTAAGTCGCACCTGGACGCTGACGCGATTTCCGCATTCGCCGAAAACGCTCTGCCCGCAAAAAGCCGCACGATCTATATGCAGCATCTTGCGGAATGCGACCCCTGCCGAAAAACGCTTGCCAATTTTGTTACCTTGAGCGCGGATGCAGAGGCGGAATTCGCGGCGAAACCCACGCCCGTGATTCCGGCCGCGATTCCTTGGTATAGAATGCTTTTTGTTTCGCATAATCTGGCATACACGATGGGCGCTCTTGTCCTTGTTTTCGGTGGATTGCTTGGATTCATCGCAATTCAAAATTCGTATTTCGGCGAGTCTGCGACGGTTTCGCAGCTAAAGGACACCGAGACTACACCGCCCGCGCCATCCGCGCCGGCGCGAGCCGAGAGTGCGGCGGCAAATATCACTGATTCAAACGCTTCGAGCAACGCGGCCGGCGAGATACCGCGAAGCATGGGAAGCTCGGAAACTTTTGCAGAAGCTGGAAATGTGGTCGCTCCGCCACCGCCGACTATGAATGCGCCGCCCGCAGGCGACATAAAACTTGCCGAGCCTGCAAAAGGCGTAATGATCGACGGCCTCGATTCCGCCGTTGCCCAGCCCGCACCAAAAGAAGTTGCAAAGAGCACGGATGAGAAACGCCAGCGTGTGGACGACCGCACCGTATCGACCGAGGAAGAGCGAAAGCAGGATGCGGACAAGAGCAGCGTTCGCGAGCAGCAGTTGAATCAGAATTCCGCAGGTTCAGGAAATAAAGACGTTGGCCCTAGCCGAAGTGCCGTCCAGCGCGATAATCGTCTTTATGATAGTGATGCTCCAGTTTCGAAAGCGAAAAAAATGGAAGAGGTGGTTTCAAAACCGGAAACTCTCTCGGGTCTTCGAAACGCCGGCGGAAAGAAGTTCGAACAGAAACAAGGCGTTTGGTACGACACGGCATATAGCGGCCAAAAGACAAAAAACATTCGCCGCGGCACCGACGAATACCGCAAACTTGACAGCGGCCTACGCAGCATCGCGGAAAGCATCGGCGGCATCGTTCTAGTTGTTTGGAAAGACAGAGCGTATCGGATTCAGTAGCTTAGCTGAGTTTTTACATTCAAATAAAAAAGAGTAATATCGCGGTATGAAAACAGCGACATTGCTCTTATTTATTTTTACATTTGCGTTCGCCGCTTTTGGGCAGACTGCGAAACCCGACCCTGAGATCCAGAAAATGATCAAGGAAGTTTCGGCGAAGAATATCGAGGCTTCGATCCGAAAACTTGTCTCGTTCGGCACGCGAAATACGCTTTCCGAACAAGATAGCCCGATGCGCGGCGTCGGCGCGGCGCGTGATTGGATCTTTGCCGAATTTCAGCGATTTAATGCCGATTGCGGCGGATGTTTGGTCGTCGAAAAGCAGAGTTTTCTACAGGCAAAGGCCGCGCGCGTTCCTGAACCGACGACGCTGACGAATGTTGTTGCTACATTGAAGGGTACTACGAACCGCGACCGCGTTTACGTAGTTTCGGGGCACTACGATTCGATGTGCTCGTCGCCGACAGATGCGAAATGCGATGCTCCGGGGGCGAATGACGACGCGTCGGGAACGGCCGCCGTTATCGAGCTTGCGCGAGTAATGTCAAAACGGAAATTCGACGCCACGATCGTCTTTATGACCGTGCCGGGCGAAGAGCAGGGCTTGCTCGGCGCGACGCATTTCGCGCAGCAGGCGGTCGAGAAAAAAATAGATATTGAGGGAATGTTTACCAACGATATCGTCGGCGGCGTAACATCGATGAAAAATTCGCCGAACAGGAATCGCGTTCGCGTTTTTAGCGAAGGCGTGCCGTCGAACGAAACCGAACAGCAGGCAGCTACGCGAAGAAGCGTCGGCGGCGAGAACGATTCGGCATCGCGGCAATTGGCGCGCTATATCAAGGAACAGTCGGATCGGTATATCAAAGATTTCAAAGTGTGGATGATCTATCGACGCGACCGCTATGGACGCGGCGGCGACCATATTCCATTTGTCGAACGCGGCTTTTCCGGCGTCCGATTTACCGAAGTCGATGAAGACTATACACATCAGCATCAGAATGTCCGCACCGAAGCTGGCGTGTTTTACGGCGACACGCCGGAGTTCGTCGATTTTGAATATACGGCGAATGTCGCACGCGTGAACCTAATTGCACTCGCCTCGTTGGCGAACGCGCCCGCTCGTCCCAAGAACTTAACCATCGTAAACCGCCTGAACAACGACACCGAGCTCAAATGGGAAGCAAACACCGATGCCGACATCGCTGGTTACGAGATCGTTTATCGTGATACGACAGCCGCCGAATGGACCAACACGATTCCCGCCGGAACCGACACCTCTTATGTCGTAAAAGCAATGTCAAAGGATAATTATTTCTTTGGCGTACGGGCCGTCGATAAAGCCGGTAATCGAAGCCCGGTTTCATATCCGCGGCCGGTGCGTTAATGCAGAAGTCCACGCGTGAGCAAGGGCGTAACATCCAACTACGATCTATCTTCGGCTGCCGATGCACAGTCGTCCAACCTGCATGTGACAGTCACAGTATTTGTTAACCAGACACTCGGTTACGCCCTTGCTCACGCGCGTGCTTCTGCATCGTGTCCATTTCGCGTCCGCTCGTTCGTCTAGTATTCAAAGGCAGGTAATTTAGTTATGAAGCTTTTGTTTTTACTTTTTGTCGGATTCGTCGTCCTTCCACAATTCGGCGCGTCGCAGGTGAAGCATACCGAGAACACGCTCAAGCTTGCGGAGGGAGCGGCCGGCGAAAAGGCAACGATCGACGTTGCTGCTTGGCTTGCCGGAAGTTGGGTCGGAACCGGTTTGGGTGGTGTTTCAGAAGAAACGTGGAGCAAAGCGGCGGGCGGAATTATGGTCGGCACATATCGCCTTATCAAAAAAGACAAACCTGTCTTTTACGAAATTCTTTGGATGATGGAACAGGACGAGACACTGATTCTTCGTCTCAAACATTTTCATTCAACTCTTGTCGGTTGGGAAGAAAAAGACAGGACTGTTGATTTCAAGTTCGTAAAGAAAGATGGAAAGCGAATATATTTTTCCGGCCTGACATTCGAAAACACGAACGGCAGTGAGCTGAATATTTATCTGGCTCTTAGACAAAAAGACGGAGCGTTGAAAGAAGAATCATTCAAGATGAAACGATCAAATTAATGGAGAAATAATATGCCAAATTATATGTTATTGCTGCATGAGCAACCACCTGATTTTTCACAGTTTTCGCCTGAGGATATTCAGGCTATGATCGGCGAATACCTAGACTGGCGGCGAAAGATTGAGGCCGACGGCAAGCTTGTCGGCGGTGAGAAATTAAAAGACGAAGGCGGCAAGCATCTGTCCGGTGCGAACGGCGACATCCGCGTTACAGACGGCCCTTTTTCGGAAGCAAAAGAAGTGATCGGAGGATACTTTGCGATCTCGGCCGCCGATTACGACGAAGCGGTCGAAATCTCGCGCAGCTGCCCGCACCTGAAATATGGAGGGCGAATCGAACTTCGTGAGGTAGAATCGGTGCATTAGCCAATGTTGGATATTCATGAATCATTAGACCATCTGTTCAGGCGATATGCCGGACAGATGGTTTCCGTTTTGGCACGGCAGTTCGGATTTCGGAATCTCGAAATGATCGAAGACGCGGTTCAAGATGCTTTGGTAGCGGCGATGAAGAAATGGCCGTTTACGGGGCAGCCTGAGAATGCACGGGCTTGGCTGATAGCGACCGCGAAAAATCGGTTGATCGATCAACTTAGACGCGTCGGAAAGAGTGAACAGATAGAAGACACTTTTCCTGCTTCAGATAACTCAGATCTTTATTTTGCGGGCGAGATCGAGGAGGACGAACTTCGAATGATCTTCGCTTGCTGTCATCCCGCAATACCACCCGACGCCCAGGTCGCCCTGACGCTGAAAACGGTCGGCGGTTTTAGCGTGGCCGAGATCGCGCGAGCATTTCTATCGAAACCTGAGACGATCGCAAAAATGCTGACGCGTGCGAAATCGAAGTTTCGCGCAAACGTCGATGAATTCAATATTCCATCACAAGTAGAACTTACGGCACGTCGCGACGCTGTCCTCAAAGTGCTCTATCTGATGTTCAACGAAGGTTACGCGGCAAGTGAGGGCGATGAGCTTGTCCGTAAAGACCTCTGTTTTGAGGCGATAAGGCTTGCGTCGATCATTGCAGAGCACCAACTAACGAAAGCACCGACGGTACACGCGCTTCTTGCGTTATTTCTTTTTCAGGCCGCGCGGCTTGAAACCCGCGTCGATCAGGCCGGTGAATTGCTATTGCTTGAAGATCAGGATCGCAGCCTTTGGAATAAAGAAATGCTCGCGTCCGGATTAAATCATTTTCGACTATCGGCGTCGGGTGATGAACTGAGCGACTTTCATGTCGAAGCGGAGATCGCGGCGCTTCACGCAACTGCGGAGGACTTTGCATCAACCGATTGGCCGCGCATCCTCGAATGTTACGATGAGCTTCAGCGTCGTAGATTCTCTCCCGTTGCGGAACTAAACCGCATAGTTGCGATCGACAAGCTAAGCGGGTCGAAAATCGCTCTCGAAGCGCTTGAAAAGCTGGCCGCAACACACAGACTCGGCAACTACAATCTGCTCTTTATAACTAAAGCTCATCTGCTTGCCCAAACCTCAAATCACGCCTTGGCACGTAGTGAACTGCGAACGGCGCTTTCGCTAACTACGAACGTCACTGTCAGACGATTCATCGAACACCGGCTTGAATCGATTTGAGCTTGCACACTTTCACATTCCAATAATCGGCACAATATGGTAAAAGTAGTTTGCGCATCGCATTCCCTTTCCGCAGTGCAATATTGGTGAAATTGATGAAAAAGATAGGTATCAGTATTTTTGCGTTTTTTTGTGTCGTTGCTGCGTGCTTTGTTTCGTTTCGAACATCGGCACAGAAAGCCGAACTTGTCTCACCGCATTTGGTCATCAGCCAGTTTCAGGCCGGCGGCGCGTCAAATGCGAATGATGAATTTATCGAGATACATAATACGAGCGACTCACCGGTGGACCTGAACGGTTATCGCCTTGTTTACAGATCGCAAAACGGACAAAGCGACGTCGCCATTCCGTTCGCAGTTTGGAATACAAGCACGATAGTCCAGCCGGGCGGTTTTCATCTCGTGGCATCGACTTCGTATGACGGCGCCGTAACGCCAAATACGACCTACAACAATACCGCATGTTCCTGTGCGATGGCTGCGGCACAGGGCGGTCTGGCAATTAGATTCGGTGCTAATGACACGGGCGCTATCATCGATTCGGTCGGTTGGGGAACGATCACGAACGGCTTTAACGAAGGCACTACGACGACCGCACCCGGCAACGACAACAGCAAGGCGAGGATACAAAACGGATGCCAGGACACAGACAGTAATTCTGCCGATTTTGCAACGCTTACGCCTTCGGCTCCGCGCAACGCATCGACAACGCCGGCTCAATGCAGCGGCAGCGGCGCTAACCTTTTTGCGACGATGAATGCGAACCCAACGACCGTTTCGCCGAATGGAAACACCCTGCTAACGGTGACGGTCATACCCGCGACCACGCCGCCGAGCACATTCATCACGGTTGCCGCCAATCTTCAATCGATAGGCGGTGCATCGAGTCAGCCGTTTTTCGACAACGGCACAAACGGTGACGTAACTGCGGGTGATAATGTTTTTTCGTTTCTTGCAACAGTTGCTTCGGGTACGCCGGGCGGCATCGCGCCGATCGTCGGGGCCGCAGTTGATTTTCAGACTCGCGTCGCCACCGTTCAAGTCGTATTAACGATCAACGCGCCGCTGCCGGATGAAGACCCTTTGATCTTCGGCAATCCTTCGAATGCGACCGCCGATATTGCAAATGAAAATAATTATCTGATGATCAAGCCGCAGTATTCGCTTTCGTATAATCGAAGCAGGGCGATACCGAATTGGACGGCATGGCGTTTGGACAGCAGTTGGATCGGGTCGGCGCCGCGGCAGGATGATTTTCGACCGGACATGACGCTGCCCGCAGGTTGGTATCAGGTTCTCGATTCCGATTATTCAGGTTCGGGATACGACCGCGGCCACATGTGTCCTTCGGGCGACCGAACGCGTTCGATTCCCGATAATTCCGCGACGTTTTTGATGACGAATATCATTCCGCAATTCGGCCCAAATAATCAGGGGCCGTGGAATGATCTCGAAAACTACCTGCGTACGCTTGCAAACCAGGGCAATGAGCTTTACATCTTTTCCGGCGGTTTCGGAAATTTCGGTACGATCGCCAACGGACAGATCGTAGTGCCCGATGTAACGTGGAAGGTCGTGATGGTTTTGCCGAACGGCACAAATGACCTCAGCCGCGTTACCCGAGGGACCCGCGTCTTCGGCGTGATAATGCCAAACCACGCGCCCCTTACGATCGGCCAACCTTGGAGAACTTATCGCGTTACGGTCAATGCGGTCGAGCGTTTGACCGGTTACGATTTCTTTACAAATATTCCGAAAGGCACGCAGGAAATCATGGAGCGCCGGCACGATATATTATGAAGTTCATAACCTTATTTCGAACTATCATTGCCGCGTTATTTGTTCTTGCAGTTTCGGTTTCGGTTTTCGCGCAGCGCGAAGCCGCGATCGCGGAGATACAGGGCAGCAAGAATGTATCGCCATTGGAAGGCCAAAGTGTTCGGGCCACAGGCATCGTAACTGCGCGGTCCCGCACCGGCTTTTTTATACAAACGCCGGATGCAAAGGTGGATGCCGATCCAAATACTTCGGAAGGAATTCTCGTTTTCACGCGTAACGCGCCGCCCGCAAACGCCGAGATCGGAAATCTTGTAACCGTAACCGGCAAAGTTGAAGAATATCGACCGCGTGCCGATCAGGATTCACTTTCGGTTACGGAGATCTCTTTGCAGTCCGGCGGAGATTCGGTCGTCGTGGTCTCAAAAAGCAATCCGCTGCCAAAACCGATAGTTTTGACCATCGATGATTTCAAGTCGCGGGCGATCGACGAGCTCGAGCGTTTTGAAGGAATGCGAGTCGCCGTAAATGAGATGACCGTCGTCGGCCCGACCGGCGGACGAGTAGATATTAAGGTAGCGTCGGCTAACGGGAACGGCATTTTTTACGGAGTCGTAAAGCGCGTGCCTCGTCCGTTTCGCACCGCCGGCATCGACCTCGGCGAATATCTTTCCTTCGATCAAAAAGAAAAAGATCGGCTCAAAATAGCCGCGCCGAAACTTCAGATATTCGATACAAATCCAGAGCGGCTTCGTATTGAAAGCGGCGCTCTTTTGGGTGCTCGTGAACTAAATGTTCCGTCGAATGTGGACATACGCGGCGTTACCGGCGTGATGCATTACGCGTTTCGAACGAACACGATCTACATCGATCCGAATGCGAAGATCGAGGCAAGTTCGTCGCGCAAATCGACGCCGTTGCCACCGCCGAACGCCCGTCAGTTTAACGTCGCCGGGATGAATCTTGAGAATTTTTTTGATGACGTCGATGATCCCGATATTCGCGAAGACGTCCTCACGCCCGAAGCGTTTGAACGCCGCCTAAAGAAAATTTCAATGGCGATTCGCAATCAGATGCAGACGCCCGACGTTATTGGAATCGTCGAAGCGGAGAATCTCGCCGGTTTGAAACGCCTGGCCGAACGCATCAATAAAGATGCCGTTGCCGCCGGAAAGCCCGACCCGAAATACGAGGC
>JBOGOW010000018.1:0-19604 GCA_050748285.1 Pyrinomonadaceae bacterium | reverse complement strand
GGGGATGCCAGCAAAGTAAAGAGAAAGCTTGAAAGTGAAAAGAAAAAAGTTCTCAAAGATGGAAAAAAATTAAAAAGCTAGATTTGAGGGAACACGACTTTTCTAAACACTTACCCATTTCTCCACTGACAATGACACCGACCACTGCTAGATATCTTTTGTGCCGCCGCGGCTAACTAAAGTTGGAACTCCGACCGCAAACGACTCAGTGCGCGTAGATGTAGAATTGGACGGCTTGGAGCAGGCCGATGATCAACCCGAAGAGGGCGCCGAATAGTTCGATGGTTCGAAGGTGTTCCTTAGCGACTGACATTACGAGAGCCTCCAGTTTTTCAACAGGATAATTTTTTATCTTTTCGCGCACCACGCCGCCAACATCGAATTCCTTGATCGCCTGGGGCAGTTTTTCTCGGATTGCCTCGATGATCGCCTCGGCAAATGAGGCGCTCGCGGTTACAAGCTTGTCTTCTTCGATGCGGTCGGAAAGTCGGCCGATCGGAGCCGAAAGAAGTTGCTCGATCTGGCGCGAAAGCATATCGTTTACGAGCCGCGAGGTGTTTTCGCTCGAAATTATCGAAAGCAGGCCGCGTGAAAGCGTCGATTTTAGTTTTGTTTCTGCTTCCGGATGCACGGTTCGCAATATCGAATCGATGCTGTGCGGCCGCAGCTTTTGGAGCATATCGGTTACGTATGCCGAGATCGAACGCCGCATTTCGTCGCCGCGAAGCAGCTTGATGATCGACGTCGAAACCTGTGTTTTCAGCCTTTCCAATTGATCGGGATTTATCTTTCCGATCACCTCTGGCAGCGTCCGCGACATTGCATTGCTGATCGTCGAATCGATAAACCCGATCGCCTCATTCGCAAACAGATCGCCTTTTAGCGTTTCCTCGATGCGTTTCGGCAGGCTTTCGTTGACAAGGTCGTCAACCTCATTCAAAAGCGTATCGCGCGAGACGAATATCTTTTTGAAAAACGGCAGATTTTCGTAATACGAATGAACTTCCTTTTTTATCAACGCTCCGATCTGCGTTCGCGTCCGTTCGGTCGCGGCGATCTCGGTTAGATGATGAGCGACGGGAGCGATCTGCTCGTTCGCTTTTTCTTTGAGAAGTGCGATCGCGTCCGGTGTGAACATATCGCCGAGCGGCGTTTCCATGTTTATAAGATCGTCGATTCGGCGCGAAACGAAATCGGAGATATTTTGCTCCAATGCGGGCGATTCGATAGCCGTTTTGATCCGCTCTTCGATAAATCCCAAAATCTTTTCAAACGAATCGTCGTCGATCACATTCGCGACGCGGCGGGAGAGAACCTCGTCAACGCGGCGCTCGACAAACGACGTTATCGCGGTTTGCGTTTCTTCATTCTGCAGAATGCTTTCGATGTGTTCGGCGATGGTGAATTGCAGGGTTGTGATTGCATCCAAAACCGGCTCGCGAATGTTCGATGGAAGTGCTTCGAGAAGCGATGGATAATTCTGTGCGAGCATCTCCTCGGTGTATGAATCGATCACGCCGCGGATCTTAGAACGCAAGAAATCCTTGCCGACGAGTTCGTCCATTATCGTCTCTTGCGAGACAAGTTCTTCGCCGACCGCTTTGCCGATAGCGGTTGCAAGCCGGTCGCGATGGCGCGGTATCATTCCCTGCGGAAACAACGTCAACCCCAACAATTTGAATGGTTTACGCGGACGGAACAGCATCCTAACCGCAAGCCACGCACCTGCGTATCCATGCACTGTCGCAAAGATCACGAGCAACGCCATCTGTACCCAGATAATTTTGAACCAGGGCGAAATGGCATTTATGATGTCGTCCAATAGTTCCATAGTGCGGAAGCCCGCGCCCGTTGCACAAGCCCGCTCGTAAGCAAGGGCGATACAATCAACTTGAATACCATACTCCGCGGACGCTCATACCTTGCGCATTCCGTTCCACAAACTTGGCCGCATCGCCCTTGCTTACGCGCGGGCTTTTGCATTCGATACTAATAAACCTGAAACCCTTTTGACCGCAGGCAGAATTCGGAAAATTCTTTTAGCCAATCGTGATCGACGCTGTAGTTTTTCCATTGTTCGTCTTCATCTTTGTGGAATGTTTTATCGTCGGGCGCGTCGGTGATCGAACCATCGGCGTAAATGCGTTTATTGGGTGCGAGTTTTGGCAAAATCTCGTCGCGTATCTTTTCGCCGAGCAGGTACGCGTCGTCTGCTTCTATCTTGACGCCGGTCGCGTTGTAGCTCATCTGCCGCAGCTTGCCCTCGCTAATAATGTCAAAACTCTTAATAACTTCGAGCGCGGCCTTCCATGTCCAAACACTTGCGTTGAACTCAAAATTCTCCGCGCCCATGTCGTGCAATGTGAAACTCATATAGTAATTGTCAGCCTGAGAAGCCGTTTGGTCAATGTTTCGGATTTCGTTCTCTAAAAATGCTAATAGTTAGGGCGGCAGATAGTCAACAAATGAAGGTGTCGATATAATCATTGTGAAGAGACGATGAAACACGAAATTCCATTCCGTGTAATTGTAACGAACCCCCTGAAAGATGTTTTGATGAAGGTTCAGCGGGGTCGAGGCGAGTTTCTCGATCCGGGGAGGGTTTCGTCAGAATCAATGACGTTCGAATTCGATATTACGGTCGATGTTTCCGGTGTTGGTCTCAACTTTCTCGGCAAATATGCACAAGGGCCGAAGGATGGAAGATTTGTTTACGTTAACTCCGGAAAACAGGCTGGTCAACAAAACACAATCTGGGATCGGCGGGCAAAACTTTCGCTGATGAGCATTACGAAGGAGCAGATCGAAGCTGCTTTGTCGAAACCGAATTCGATTATAGAAACAACGATCGACGGTGTTGGACGTGACGGCGGACCGGTTTGCGCGAGCGTGAAAGGACTTGTGTGGAAAGTTTTGAACAAATGAATGTTAACCAATATCTTGAACGCATTGGTCTCGGCGATGTATCGCTATCATCTGATGAAACGAGGCTGCGCATTTTGCAGCGTGCTCATCTGCTTGCCGTACCATTCGAGAATTTAGACATTCACTGGAAGCGGCCGATCGTTTTAGATCTGAGTAAGTTTTACAACAAGATCGTCATCGAAAAACGCGGCGGGTTTTGCTACGAATTAAATGGCCTGTTCAATGAATTGTTGAAATCACTTGGTTTCAAAACGCGGTTGGTTTCTGCCCGTGTTTTCAATGGAACCGATCACGGGCCGGAGTTTGACCATGCTGCGATTATCGTAACTATCGGCGAAGATGAGTTTTTGAATGACGTAGGGTTTGGCGATTTTACCGCCGAACCGCTGCGGTTTGTTTTGGACAAAGAGCAACAAGACGCAACCGGCATTTTTATCATCCGCAAATTTAGTGATGAGTATTTCGAAGTCGCGAAACTCGATGGCACGGAATGGAAAAGCCAATATATCTTCAAGGACATCGCCCGCGAACTTTCGGAATTTGCCGAGATGTGCGATTTTCAGCAATATTCGCCTGAATCGCATTTTACAAAAGGCAAGCTGTGCTCGATTTTGACCGAAACCGGCCGGAAGACGCTGACTGATAGTAAATTTATTGTAACCGCCGATGGGGAAAAAGAAGAAACAACGGTCGAATCGGAAAGCCGGTTCAACAGTTTGCTTGCCAGTGAGTTTGGCATATCAAGCTCAGTATAAAATCATTTTGGGAAACGAAAGAAATTAGACAAAACGTAATACGTTTTGTAAAATGTAATACATGAAATACGGGACCACTATCACAAGCAAGGGGACGATCACCATTGCCGCTCCGATAAGAAAGGCACTGGGTCTAAAGCCCGGTCAAAAGATCAATATGTTTATTAACACGCGTAAGAACGTAGAGCTCGATACTGGCATCTCAATCGAGGAGTTTGAGAAGCTACGGGATGAGATTCTCAAAAAAGTAAAAATACCAGAACACCTCAAAGGATTAACAGCGCGAGAACTTCGGAACATCTGGGCTGACAATGTAGATCGGAGATGAATCTGGTCAGTCTCGATTCAAATATAGTTCTTCGTCTGATTCTGAACGACGTGCCAGATCAGTCTGCCAAGGCCGCAGCCTTTGTCGGATTGACTGAGTGCTATATTACCGATGTGGTTGTGGTCGAGTGTGTATTTGTCCTCGAAAAAGTTTACAAACTTGACCGTGACTATATTGTCGGCTTGATGTCGATGTTGTTTAAGTTAGAAAAAGTTGCCGTCAATGAGGTCACCATCAAAAAAGCACTTAATCTATACAGGCGTTGGAAACCACTCTCTTTTGCGGATTGCTATACATTAGTAGAAGCGATGCGAACTGGAAACGAGCTTGTGACATTTGACCAGACGCTGCTGAAAAAGGCTGGCGTAAACGCCAGGGAACCGAAATGACCCAATCAATTTCATACGCCGATGCGGGCGTTTCGATAGACAACGCAAATCTCGCTGTCGCGAAGATACGCGAATATGCGCGGAGTACTTTTAACGAACGAACGCTGACTGAGATCGGCAGCTTTGGCGGGATGTTTGCCGGGGCGTTTCCCGATATGGCAGAGCCGATATTGGTAGCATCTGCGGACGGCGTCGGGACGAAGCTGAAACTTGCTTTTGAGACGGGTATTCACAATACGGTCGGGGCCGATCTTGTCAATCACTGTGTCAACGATATTTTGGTTCAAGGCGCGCGGCCTTTGTTTTTCCTTGATTATTTCGCAACCGGAAAGCTCGAACCCGACGTAACGGCCTCGGTCGTCGAAGGCATGGCCCGTGCCTGCCGCGAGAACGGCTGCGTGCTGCTCGGCGGCGAAACGGCCGAAATGCCGGATTTCTATCCGCCCGGCGAATACGACCTCGCCGGATTTATCGTCGGCGTTGTAGATAAATCAAAAGTCATTGACGGCAAGTCGATCACGCCCGGCGATGTCGTCCTCGGCATTCCGTCAAAAGGTTTGCAGACAAACGGCTATTCGCTGGCCCGCAAACTCTTTTTCGAAGTCGGCGGCTATAAGTCTTCAGATTTTGTTGAAGAACTCGGCTCGACAGTCGGCGAGGCATTACTCGCAACGCATCAAAGCTTTCTGCCGCAGATCGGCCCGCTGCTAGACAGCGGCATCATCAAAGGCCTCGTCCACATAACCGGCGGCGGCTTCCTCGAAAACATCCCCCGCATCCTCCCCGAAGGCGTCTCGGTCGAAATAACCCGCAACACCTGGCCCGAACTCCCAATATTCAACATGATGCAGCGTCTCGGCAACGTCGATGAAAAAGAGATGTTCCGCACATTTAATATGGGGATCGGGATGGTCGTGATATGCGCAGATGTCGATGCCAAGCAGATCGACTTGTCGGTCGGCGATGTTCGTGAAATCGGGAGGATTACTTCCGGAACAAAAACCGTTAATGTCGTTTCATGAACCGGGCTGTTTAGTAGTATTTAGTAGACTAGCCAGCACAAGCGCGATTCGCCTGGAAAACTCAAGCAGTCGTTTGCTGTCCACGTTCTGCTCATTTGTGCATCTGGGATCATCAGCATCTGCCCGGTTAAGGTTGGCAATCATCCACACATAATACGTCCCATGGCGAAATCTGATCCAAGCCCGGCTACATCGGTTCGTTGCGATCCCTTGTTCTCCCAACCCTTCGACAATTCGCCACGGGGTAGGACCTGGGAAATTAAATTCAGATTTGAGCATGTCCTCAGCCTCATCGGGTGTCGAGAGATACTCGATGTTAATTGACACGATCAAATCTTCCTCAGTGCAGAGCGGGTCGATGGCGGCCCAAGGGGATCTCGTTTTTTGACTTCCATGAAAACACCTGATGTTTGGGTACGCCGTTGCCAGACGCATCCTGAGTGATTCAAATGTATCGGCCAGCGAAGTTAAACGTCTGTCTATCTCCTTTTCCCATGTTTCTTGATCCGCTTTTCTTTTTTCCTCGTCCTCTTTTTCAAAGTACAACAACCGAAATCGTCCCCGCTCGAACAAATAGACGTACATGCCCATTCCCTTGTCGTTCGCATCGGGACGCCCCACAAATGCAAATAATCTGCTATCAAGCCGCCAAGCAGGATTATCGCCCTTGTCGAGAAACGGCATGCCGTAGGCAGTGTTGCCTACGGTCCTGAATGGAGGGAAATACACCTTGCCGGTTTTAGAATCGATAACAGCCATCGAAAAAACGCCAAGGCCTGCACCCCAGGTGACCATCGTATAATGACCCGCGAAGTTGGGCCCTTTCTTCGTTCCTTCCCTAAGTGCCGTGCGATACAATCGAGCCCGTTTGCTCTCCAGCAAGACCCGTCCAGTCTTGCCGTTATATATTTCTCTCCGTGTTACAGGGTAGTCCTCAGGACGAGGAGGTTTCCTCTGACCGTACGCATGCGAAGTCAATAGACCGACCGATATGAATATGATGCACGACACCAAGATCAATTCTGGGGCTACATGGATGCGTGTTCTCATGATCAGTAATGATACCTCGCCTGTAAAAAATCGATCCGATCTTCGCGAACGAGGTAAACAATTCGGTGTTCCTTAGTTAGCCTGCGCGCCCAAGTGCCTGCGCCTTTGTGCTTTAGCGGTTCTGGTTTGGCAATACCCCTGAACGGGTCTCTTAGGATCGCCTCAACAAGGCCCAGCAAGCGCAAAAGCAACTTTCGGTCTGTTTCTGCAAAGTAACGAAGATCGTCAAGAAACTCGGGATGGAACACGGCATCGGGTTTGGTCATTTAGTTGTCGGTTTTTCTGCACCAAACTCTTTTCGCAGCTCTTCGATCGTCATTTTCTTTCCACCTCCTCTGCGCGCTCGCTCGATTGCCTTTGTGAGTCTGGCTGCATTCTTAGGAGAACGAAACAGATATTCCGTCTCCAACATACTCGACAGTTCGTCAGCGTCGATCATGGCGACGGACGAACGGCCACGGCGCTTAATGATCACTACCTCGCTGTCATCGACGACTTGATCGAGCAATGAGGCCAGGTTGTTTCGTGCTTCGCTATAGCTGACTTCTAAAGACATTGTGCCTCCGTAAGTTGTACAATGTTATTGTACGTTTGGTTCCGTGGTCAGTCAATGAAAATCGGGATACTAATTTCAGGTCGCGGGTCGAATATGGTCGCGATCGTTGATGCGGTTAACGGCGGCGAGATACCGGCGTCAGAGGTTGCGGTTGTTATCAGCGACAAGGCTGATGCTGCTGGTTTGGCGAAGGCAACGGAACTAGGTGTCGAGACGGTTGTAATTGAGCGAAAAGGCCGGACGCGGGAAGAGCACGACGCGGAGATAATCGGCGAGCTAAATAAACGCGGAGTCGAACTGGTTTGTCTTGCGGGTTATATGCGGCTGCTCTCGCCCTCGTTTATTCAGGCGTTTCCGAACAAGATAATAAACATTCATCCGAGCCTTTTGCCTGCGTTTCCCGGTCTAGAAGCACAGAAACAAGCAATCGAACTCGGCGTGAAAATTTCGGGCTGCACTGTGCATTATGTAAACGAAGAGCTTGATGCAGGACCGATCATTTTACAGAAATCAGTTGAAGTTAAAGAAAACGATACAGCCGAGACTCTTGCCGAGCGGATACTCGAACAGGAACACGCAGCCTATGTCGAGGCGGTACGGCGGCTTGCATCCGGACTTATTAATAGAGATTTTTGAAAAACTATTGAAAATTTGTGATAGACACTAAATTAATGTCATTATTCGTGTATTCGTGGCTATTTTTTTGCCACGAATGCACGAATAAGAACTAAACCCTTCACATTGTTGTAGCCAAACAAACGGTTTTGCAAGGAACTATATTATTGAAACGCGAAGGAAAGTTTTAACGTCGATTCCAAATTAAAGAAATCCGATCCGAAATAGCGAATAGGGATGAACGAGAAGTGAATAACGGGCAACGGTTAATCGCTATCCCATAACCAAGACGATTCAGAATAATTGACCAAATTAAACCCGGATTACGCGGGTAGAAAACATTTTGGCGTCCGCCTATCAAATAATTAGTTAGAAGAGAGCTAAGAGCTGCCAGCTTAGAGCTTTCAGCCGTTTTTCCGCCGAAAAGCCGCTGTTCCAAGGTTTACCCGATAGTAGAATGTTCCAATGCGTAATCCGGGTTAAAACAATTTACCGATCGTGCGCAATGTTGTTTTCTTTACGGATTTGGCTGTTTTATAGACTGAGTTTTTAACCTTGCTCAGCGTTCCGTCGTCGCTATCGCCATCCTCGTCTTCGTCGTCATCTGTGGCTTTCAAAACTTCGCCGGTTATCGCGTCGATCTCAACATCGAAGATTTTTCCGCTGGCGTCGCGGATGTCGAATGCGTAAAGCAGCCGCCCATTTTCTTTCTCAATATCTTCTTCGATGATCGTTCCGGGAACTTTCGCCAGCGCGATGCTGCGTGCCTGTTCCATCGAGACTTTTACCAATTTTTTGTCTTTCCGCGACAGTTTTTTAGCCTGTTCCTTGTCATCGTCGTGATCACGTCTTTCTATCGAGTTGGGTGTTTCAACGGTTGTACCGTCGCCGGATTTATTCTGGGCGTTTCCGATGCCGCCCGGGATAAAGTAAGTTGCCAAACCAAAAAGAAGAACGATCACAATGCTAACAACAACTATAGTCAGGCTTATGCCTTTACCTTTCTTCATATTTACTCCTTCGATTTTTATCGATACCAGACAAGTGCCTTCCCTTGTGGGGTTCGACCCTAATGCCAAATCAAGGAAAAACGTTTCGAGAAAGGTAATTTACAAATATGAATGTGAATAGAAAATTAACCGGGAAATTTATATTGGAAAGTGGAGAAAAACGAAAGGAAATTAGAGCGGCAGCGTGACAAGAAAGACCGATCCAGCTGAATCGGACTTTTCCAATGTCAGCAAGCCGTTATGAACCTCGGCGATCCACGCGGCGATGGAGAGGCCGAGACCGACGCCGTTTGTCCCATTGGTATTGTCGCGGCTTCGGGTTTTGTCGGCGCGGTAAAAACGCTCAAATATTTTCTGCCGATCCTTATCGGCAATGCCGGCGCCTTCGTCGCTTATTGTGATTTGATATTTGCCGTCGGCGATCTTTGCCGTTACGGAAACGGTTCCGCCGGATTTATTGTATTTGATCGCATTGTCGAGCAGATTCAGAAACAAGCGATGCAGCAGCGTTTCGTCGCCTTCGAACGACATTTCCGAGACCGGAGAAAATCGGAGGCTCACATTTCGCTTTTCGGCGATGCCGCTTAATGCGCGGACGCTTTCGGCAACGATCTCATCGAGATAAACAGCTGAGAAAACCGGCTGCATCTGCCCGCTGTCTCCGCGTGCAAGGATTAGCAGATCATCGACGATCCTACTGAGGCGCTTGCTTTCATCGTGAACGATCGTCAGTGATTCGCGATACTCGTCGGCCGTTCGGTCTCCTTTCGAAATAGCGATCTCGGATTCGCCCTGTAAGATCGAAAGCGGCGTCCGCAGTTCATGCGAGGCGTCGGCCATAAATTGTCTTTGCCGTTCGAATGAACTTTCGAGACGAGAAAGGAGTTCGTTAAAAGCGCGCGCAAGTTTTCCCAGTTCATCCTTTTCGTTTTTTACCGTGAGGCGTTCATTAAGATTCGAAGAGCCGATGTGTGAGGCTTGTTCGCTAATCGAAACGACCGGCGCAAGGCTTCGCCGCGCCAAAAAATATCCGCCCAAACCGGCCAAAAAAAGAGCGATCGGAATCGTAATAACCAGAATTCGTTTTAGGCTGCCCAGAAATTCGGTTTGCTCGCGAAGCGAATGTACGGCAAGCAGCTGAAAAGATTTTCCATCGAGGGTCAATCTGCCGGTCTGAACGCGGAAAACATCGTCTCCGGCCGGCAAATCGACGAGGACATCGCCGATTGGCAGGTTCATTAAGCCGTTCAATAGATCGGGATTACCAACGGTCGAGGCGAGCAAATTTCCATTTTGATCAAGAACGATAAACGCATATTCGCGCGAATAGAGGCTGCCAACCTCTTCGGCGATCGCGGTTTCTATAGTTCCCGGCGTTTCGACGATCTCGTCATTTTCAGTTTCTTCTTTTGCCTGATTGAGGATGAATTCTCTTTCCTCGAATAGATCGGCTTCTTCCTTGCGCAGATAGCCGGCGGTATTTTGCCAGGCGGTGGAAAGATTCTCATCAGTGGTCGTTCTCAAATTTCGTTCGACCAGAATGTAAATAACGGTTGCAAACGCGATGACGATCAATGCCAGTACGAGAAGATACCAAATGGTGAGACGTGTTCTGATGGAATTTAGCATTTATCGGGCGACGGTCTCGAGAACATAGCCCGAACCGCGACGGGTGTGTATCAATGTGCGGTCAAAACCGACGTCGATCTTTGTTCGCAGACGTCGAATATAGACTTCGATCAGGTTAGAGAACGCGTCAAAATTTTCGTCCCAGACGTGCTCGGCAATTTCGGCCCGCCCGACGACCTTTGACTGCTCGCGTGCAAGATATTCGAGCAGCGCATATTCTTTGGCGGTGAGCGTGATCTCGCGTCCCGCGCGTCGGACCCTTTGAGCAGATGTGTCGATCTCAAGATCGGCGATAACGATATTCGGCGTGCGAAAATCGGCTTTTCGCCGAAACAACGCTCGGAGCCTGGCTAGCAACTCCTTGAAATCAAACGGTTTGACCAGATAATCGTCCGCACCGGCATCAAGCCCGAAAACGCGGTCGTCGATGTCGTCGCGTGCGGTAAGCATCAATATCGGAATCTGGCAGCCTGTCTGACGAAGCATTCGACAAACTGTAAATCCGTCGTTTTTCGGGATCATTATGTCGAGGATAATAAGGTCGTAATCATTGATCGAAGCTTCGTACAGAGCCGCTTCACCGTCTGCCGCGACATCGACGGCGTAAGAATTTTCGCGAAGCCCTTTGGCGATAAAATCGGAAATCCTTTTTTCATCTTCGACAAGTAATACGCGCATCAAGCGATTATATCGCAAGAAACATTAACGGCGGGTAAATTTATCAGGCAAAGGTTTGGTCGAGACCTCGCATGGTTACTTTGACATTCGGACAGAATTTCCATTAAACTCTAGGTTTTCACTTTCGGGTGAATTTGATGGAGAGCGAATATGCCGAAGAGAACGTTTCAACCAAACAACCGCCGACGCGCGAAAAAGCACGGCTTTCGCGCGAGGATGGCGACGAAAAACGGGCGGGCGGTGATAAAACGCCGCCGAGCGAAGGGCCGCAAGCGCCTGACGGTTCAGCACTATTAAGTTTTGATCTACCGAAAAAGGCTCGGCTCGCCAAGCGTGCCGAGTTTTTGCGTGTTTACGAGCATGGCCGCCGGATCGAGGGCCGATATATGACGGTCTTTATTTCGCCGAATGAGGGCGAGTTTCAGCGTGTAGGCATCACGGCGACGAAGAAAGCGATCGGCAAGGCGCACGACCGAAATCGTGCAAAGCGTTTATTGAGAGAATCGTTTCGGTTGAACAAAACCGCATTGAATTCCGTTGAAACGAAATACGATTGGGTTTTGAATGCGCGGCGTTCGATCTTGAAAGTAAAGCTGGAAAAGCCGCTGGCGGAATTCAAGGAGATAGTGGCGAAAATTGCAAAAGCCCGCGCGTAAACAAGGGCGATATCATCAAGCGGTGTGTTACGTCGTCGCGGGTGCCTCTGGCAGGCAAGGATGCCTGCGTTCCAGTCATGCTTGGGACTTGATTGGAAACGCGAGTGTGAACGAGCGTACTGCCACGGGCGGTCGATAAATGGAGAGAGCCCTTACTTACGTGCGGGCTACGGACACGACGGACATCTGCTCGTAATGTGGCAGAATTGAATAAATGAAATTTCTGGTTCTCGATTTGCTTGGTGTTTATAAGGTGATGATCTCGCCTTTTATCCCGCCTGCGTGCAGGTTTGAACCGACGTGTTCGGAATACACAAAGCAATCGGTCGAGAAGTACGGTGCGATGCGCGGAACATGGATGGGTCTAAAGCGTATATTGAGATGCCAGCCGTTTTGCAAGGGCGGGCATGATCCGGTCCTCTGATTGCGGATTTGGGATTGCGGAATGCGGATTTTTGTAAAAAAGGAGTTTTAGAGAACGGGTTGCGATTCGATAAGGAGAAATCCGCGATCCGAAATCACCATTCCAAATTTGAGCTGTGGAACAAAGTAATAACCAAAACCAATATCGTTTTATGATAGCCGCTGTGCTGTCAATGGTCGTTCTTTTTGGATGGTCATATTTTTTCGCGCCGACCAAACCGATCGAGAATGCGAACACCGCTGCGAACGCTAATGCCGCACCAGCACCGGCTCAAACGATAGCAGCCACGCCAACTCCGGCACCAACGCCCTTGGCGACAGGGAACACAGACGATACACCGAGCCGAAGTATTACGATCACGTCACCGCTTTACGAAGTAACCTTGGATACAAAAGGTGCGGTTCCGACGAGTTGGATAATTCTTAGAAACAAAACGTCGAAAAGCGATTATCAGATCTACGCCGATGGCTCGACCGAGGGTGAGAAGAAACCGCTCCAACTGATCTCGCAAAAGGCTCTCGAACAAACGCCGCGCGAACTACCATTTCGTTTACTAACAGGCGATCAGAATATTAATAATTACGCGAACCAACGCGTATATCAATCGGATGTTGAAAGTGAGATCACGCTCGCGCCAGGCGAAGAAAAAACAATCGAATTGACGTTAACCGCAGCAGACGGAATTGAAGCGAAAAAGACATTCACATTTCGCGGCGACAGCTACATTTCCGACCTTGCGGTCGAGTTGAAACAAAACGGTCAGCCGGTGCCGAATACGCGGCTTGCTATCGGTGCAAGCATAGGCGACCACGCGATAAATTATCACAATCTTTACCACACCGAATCGGAAGCCGTAGCGGCTGTCAATGGCGACATAAAACGTCATTTAGGCAATTATTCGTTTACATACGACGCGAATAATCAGGCGACGCTTTCCGATTCTGGGCCGATCGATTGGGTCGCGATGAGCGATGCGTATTTCGCAATGGTCGCGATTCCTGCGACGCCCGTAAACGGTGCGGAATATCAGGCATTCAAATACAACGTGCCGATCGAACCGGTTTACGACAGCATTTTCAATTGGGTGATACGGAGTCCGAAAAAGATCGAAACGAGGCATCTTGTAAATGCGTATATGCCGATCACGGCGGACGGTTCGGTTACGAAAATTTACACAGGAACGAAAGATTATTTTCTGCTGGATGAATTGAGCGGTTCGCTGCAGGCGGCGGACGGACGGAAGGTTTCGATAGTAAACGTTATCAATTTCAGCAACTATTGGTGGCTGCGTTGGCTGACAAAACCGCTCTCGATACCGATCCTATACGCGCTTCATTTTTTTAATACGATCGTTCACAACTACGGTCTTGCGATCATAATTTTTACGTTCCTGTTCTATTCGCTGTTGTTCCCGCTGCGATGGACGCAATCGAAATCCTTCAAGAAAGCATCGGGGAATGCGCCGAAAATGAAGGAACTGCAGGACAAGATCAAGGCGCTTCAAAAGAAGGGATTGCCGAACGACGATCCGCGACTTCGCGAATTGCAAATGCAGCAACTGAAGATGACGAAGGACGCATTGCCCATCGGCGGGTGTCTTCCGATGCTGCTTCAATTTCCGTTGCTGATCGCTTTCTACACGGCGATCACCATAGCGCTCGACGCACGACAGGCGACCTTTATGTGGCTGCCTGATTTGTCGGCGTCCGACCCTTTTCATTTGCTTGAGTTCTTGTTTGCGGGTTCGATGGTGCTCGCGATGAAGTTCACGCCGACCGCTGCTGCAGTAACACCCGAACAGCAGACGCAGCAGAAGATGATGACTTATCTGATGCCGGTGATGATGCTCTGGGTAATGTGGACCGCACCGGCTGGACTGCTGCTCTATTGGTTGTTCGGCAACGTAGTAAGTTTTGGCCAGCAGATGTTGATCAATCGTTTGAATAAACCGGGCGAACCGCCGGCGACAGATATCGTCGATGAAGTTCCGAAGAATGCGAAAAAGCTAAAGCCAAAGCTGAGCACCTCGTAGGACGGAGCGCGGACACTCTTGTCCGCCCGCGTCGAAGACGCGAAATGTTTACTTGCTTTGAATTTAATGCGGACAAGATTGTCAGCGCTCGATTATGAACGAAATTTGCAAAAACGCGGAAAGTTTTCTTGCCGAGATCGTTACCGACCTCGGTTTGGATCTGACGGTTTCTTCAGAGATCACCGATGAAGGCTGCCTTTTGAATCTTGAAGGAAATGATTCGGGACTTGCCTTGGCCGAAAACGGCGAGATGCTCGATTCGTTTGAGACGATCCTGTTTCAAGCATTCGGCCGTGAACTCGACCGCGAGCACCGCATCATTTGCGACGCCGATGGGTTTCGCAAAACACGCAAAGCCGAACTTCACGCAATGGCTCGTTTTGCTGCAGATCAGGTTCGTAAAAACGAACGTCCGTTCACATTCGGCGTATTGAATTCCACAGAACGCAGAATCATTCACCTTACGCTTCAAAAAGAAGACGACCTCGACACCGAATCGGTCGGCTCGGGCCGCGACCGTCGTTTGCAAGTGCGTCTCAAATAGAGAAGAATTTCAACAGGATGAACAGGATTTGCAGGATAAGAAAAATCCTGTATATCTTGTGCATCCTGTTTTGGTTTTATGGCGGAAATGATAGTCGCACTCTCAACTCCTTCCGGCCGCAGCGGTATCGGCGTGATACGGCTGAGCGGCAATGAATCATTGGCGATCGTATCCAAACTTGCCGGCGACACACTCGAATTTCAGCCGCGTCATGCCCATCTTGTTGAACTAAAAGATCCGCTAACAACCGAAACTATCGATGAAGCGGTCGTTACTTTTTTCAAAGCGCCTCACTCGTTTACCGGCGAAGATGTTGTTGAAATCAGCTGCCACGGTTCGCCTATTTTGTTGCGTCAGGTAATCGATATATGCCTCGCGTCTGGTGCGCGAATGGCGGATGCGGGTGAATTCACGCTGCGTGCTTTGGCGAACGGACGCATCGATCTCGCCGAAGCCGAAGCGATACGCGATCTGATCGATGCGCAAACCACAGCTGGCGCTCGGCAAGCCGTCCGGCAAATGCGCGGCGAATTTTCGCATCAGCTTCAGCCAATTAAAGACAGTCTCTTGGATGTTATCGTCGTGTTGGAATCCGCGCTCGAGTTTGTCGAAGACGATCTGCCTGAGGCTCAAACGGAATCGATCTTGGTTCGTTTAGAAAAACTCGCGGACGAAATCGAGCGAATCGCATCGACTTTCAGCGCCGGCAAACTTATCCGCGACGGCCTAAGAGTGGCGCTCGTCGGTCGGCCTAATGTCGGCAAATCGAGTTTGTTCAACGCGCTTTTGGGCAGCGACCGTGCGATCGTAACCGAGATCGCAGGAACGACACGCGATCAAATTCACGAGCGATTTACTATCGGCGATATTCCGATCTCTCTGATCGACACCGCTGGTTTACGCGACACGACCGACACGGTCGAAAGCATCGGCGTAGAACGCTCGCGCCGAACGATGGCAGACGCCGATATTGTGCTCGTGCTTATTGACGCATCCGAAGAGTTGACGGACGAAGACATTTCAATAATCGAATCGGTTGATGCAGTCGATCATTTGATATTGATCAACAAGATCGATATTGCCGTCGATCAAAAAATTTCAAATTTCAAATCTCAAATTTCAGATCTTTCATCGCAGAAGCTATTTGTATCCGCAAAGACCGGCGAAGGTCTCGGCGATTTGAAAAACGCGATCATCTCGCCATTCAAACCCGAAGATATTTCGACAAGCGGTTTCCTGATTTCCGACGCACGTCATCACGATCTGCTGGTTCGCGCAAGAGATGAAATTCTCAGTTCTACAGAACTGCTTGACGAAAAAACCAGCGAAGAGATCGTTCTCGTCGGTCTGCATAACGCGCTTCGCTATCTCGGCGAAATAACCGGCGAAACCACGACCGAAGATATGCTCACCAGAATTTTTTCGACGTTCTGTATCGGAAAGTAATTTCCCAATTTATCATTGTGTTTCCCGTCCGCTTTTGAGTCGATCCGTAAAGTAATGTAATATTCCGAGTACCTAAACAGCGAATTGTCGTGATTTACAGAAATTATTTATGCCGAGAGAAGAAGAACGAAAGGATTTTATTGCACAGATCGAACTTGAATCAGCCTCTGGCCGGCGTGAGGCCCGCGTTAGCGATATTAGTCTCGGAGGCTGTTATGTTGATACGATCGTGAGCGTCGCGGTCGGCGAAAGTGTTCGGTTCGAACTAATTCAACCAAATGGCGGACGCCTGACATTCGCGGGCCTCGTTGTGTATCACTTATCGGGAATGGGGTTTGGCGTGCAGTTTACGGATTTGAACAAAGAGCAAAAGCAGTTTTTGGAAGAGATGATCGGCTCATAACTTTTTGGGGAACGAAAATGCCTATTAATGCTGAAGATTTGGAAACTGCCGTTACACTTGAAGGCAGCCGCACAGGAATAGTCGAAGAGCCGCCGTTTCATATTTTGGTGCTCGGCGATTGGAGCGGCGACGCGGACAAACGCGATCTCGATGATCGAAAACCGATCGAGATAGACCGGGACGAGTTTGACGATGTGATTCGCAAGCTCGGCGTGCGCATCGATCTCGATTTCGACGATGGCACAATTATTCCTTTGGAATTTTCGGAAATAGACGACTTTCACCCTGACGCTATCTTTCGCACAGTTCAGATGTTTTCAGACCTTCGCGATCTTCGAAAAAAGCTCAAAAACGAAGACACGTTTTATTCCGCCGCACGCGAAGTCCGTGACCGGTTTGGAGTGGCTGAACTTTCCGACAAAAGTGAAAGCGTTGTTGAAGACGCAGCCGATGTTCCGGCCGATGATCTGCTCGGTGCGATTCTTTCGAAACCTTCGGGCGGAGCGCCTGCTCCAAAGCCGCGAACATCGAGCAATCTCGGCAATCTGATCACTGATCTGGTTCGCCCGCATCTTGTTTTAGTTGACGAAAATGAGCAGGCTGGAATGCTTGCCGCCGTCGATGAAGCGACCAGCGGTTTGATGCGGACGATCATTCATCATCGAAAGTTTCAGGAGCTCGAAGCCGCCTGGCGCGCGCTTTATTTTTTCGTTCGCCGCACCGAGACTTCGACAGATCTTAAGATATTTTTGCTAGACGTTTCTAAGGACGAACTTGCCGATAACCTTAAGTCTGTCAGTAATTTAGACGAAACAACTCTTTACCGACATTTGGTAAAAGATGCGTATGACGCCGACCCGTGGGCTTTGGTTGTTGCCGGATTTGCATATTCGCCGAACGTCGATGACGTTGCTTCTTTGATGCGCATTTCGAAGATCTGCGCAACTTCAAAAGCGCCTTTCGTTTCACATATGCGCCCCGACGTTCTTGGTGTTCATTCGCTGCATGAAAATGCGGAACCGCGACAGTGGAAGATCGACGAGAATTCCGAAGCAGGAAAGCTTTGGGCCGCTCTTTGCGCTCAAAAAGATTCGGAATATCTCGGCATGACGATCCCGCGTTTTCTTTCTCGGCTTCCCTACGGCGCCGAAACCGAACCGCTCGAGACATTTCAATTTGAGGAGTTCGCCGCCGCTCCGGTTCACGATCAATATGCGTGGGCGAACAGCGCTTTTATTGCCGCACAATTGATCGCGGAAAGTTACAGCAGCTACGGTTGGGATCTCGGACGCGCATTCAAGCAGGACGTCGAAGGTTTGCCCGTACACGTTTATAAAGATGGAACTGAAACGGTGTTCAAACCCTGCGGCGAAGTCCTTCTTACCGAAGACGCCTGCAACAAACTGATGAACCACGGCCTGATGCCGCTGATCTCATACAAAAACACCGACCGCGTAAAACTCGCCCGCTTTCATTCGATCGCCGACACCGCACTGAAAGGAATGTGGAGTTAGGGTTTCTAGAAACCATTCGCGTTGACGAATAGTTTCTGGTTTGCTACTATTCGTCTGTATGAATGGTTTCATATCAACAAAAGAAGCGGCTGCAAAATTGAATGTTAGCGTTCGGCGCGTTCAGGCGCTGATCGCAGCGGGGCGTTTGCCTGCTGAAAAGATCGGCAACAGCTTTGCGATCAGGGAAGCCGACCTGAAGCCGCTGAATCGACGCAAGAACGGCCGGCCGCAAAACGGAATCAAGACTGAAGAAAAAGACTGGGATGCCATTATCAAGAAGTTCGCCGGCTCAATCACCGGCGGACCATCCGATCTATCAACAAACAAAAAGTATATGGAAGGCTACGGACGGAAGCCATATATGAAGCGAAATGGCGGAATCTAGGCGAATCATTGTGGATGCGGGAGCCATCGTGGCATTTCTGCATAAGCGGGACCAATGGAATTCGCAGGCGGTGAAGCTTTTTTCCGAACTGCCAAAACCTTTTTTCACGTGTGAGTCGGTAATAAGTGAGGCGTTTTACCTGACAAATCTGCTATATAATAGTCGAGAACTGATCTTGGGGCTGCTCGGTTCTGGAATGGTTCGATTGGATTTTATACTCGCGAATGAGTTGCCAATTGTTATCAGATTATTGGAAAAGTATAAGGACGTACCAATGTCTTTAGCTGACGCGTGTCTCGTTAGAATGTCGGAATTGGAACCTGAATCATTGCTGCTAACTTTCGACAGCGATTTCCAAATTTATCGACGTAATCGGAGAGACCGGATTTCGACATTGCCGGCTTATGAAGAATAAAATGTTCGATGAAAGTTTTGATGTGATCGTTATTGGCGCCGGGCATGCCGGGTGTGAGGCGGCTTCGGCTTCAGCGCGTCTCGGTGCTGAGACGGCGCTTGTAACGATAAATCTTGATCTCATTGGTCAGATGTCGTGCAATCCTGCTGTTGGCGGCATCGCTAAAGGTCATGTTGTCAGAGAGATAGACGCGCTGGGCGGCATAATGGGACGCGTTATCGACCGAACCGGAATTCAGTTTCGGCTTTTGAATCGTTCACGTGGCCCAGCAGTACAATCGCCGCGTGCTCAGGCCGATCGGAGCCTTTATCGTACGGAAATGCGACGCGTGCTTGAAGCAACATCAAATCTGCATCTGCGGCAGGGTGTTGTAATTGATCTAATTGTTGAGAATAATACAGTTATCGGCGTTGAGATGCAGGACACGCGTCGGTTCGGGGCGAAATCCGTTGTTGTAGCGACCGGCACGTTTCTAAATGGCACGATCCATACCGGAAATCAGACATTTTCGGCGGGTCGTGCGGGTGAACCTGCGTCGATAGAATTGGCACAAACCCTTAAGACTCATGGATTTCCGGTTGGCCGTTTGAAGACTGGAACACCGCCTCGGCTCGACGGGCGAACTATCGATTGGGACGCATTCGAACCGCAGCCGCCGGACGAAAAGCCTGTTGCGTTTTCGTTCGCAACCGAGAAGATCGAGCAGCCACAAATTCAATGTTTTATTGGATACACAAGCGACCGTTTGCATCGGGCGATACGAGAAAACCTACATCAATCTCCACTTTATTCTGGTAAGATCACGGGCATCGGGCCACGTTATTGCCC
>JBOGOW010000017.1:0-20053 GCA_050748285.1 Pyrinomonadaceae bacterium | reverse complement strand
CGTTTACATGTTGCTCTATGGCAGAGGTTCGAGTGAGCGCAAAGCCTCGACGCGCAACATCGGCCTTGCCCTCTCGGCGATCAACTTTGTCATTTGGGTGGGAATTACCGCTTGGTATTTTATAACTGTTCACGGCAAGTAGTCGTTTTTACCGTTTCCAGGTGTTGCCACGGAGAACAGAGAGTTATTATTCTCTGTGCTCTCCGTGGCTAAATTTTTATGAGAAGCAACTGGTTCAAATGGCTGATCGTGATCGGCGTTGGCGTCGTTATTACGATCATTCCGCGACCGGAGGGCGTAACACCGGAGGCATGGACGCTGCTGGCGATTTTCATTGCCACGATCGTCGGTTCGATAGTTCAGCCGCTGACCGGAAGCGCGATGGTGCTGCTCGGCGTTATTGCAACCGTTTTGCTCGGCGCGCTGAAACCGACAGATGCGTTGAAAGGTTATGCTGAGCCGGTAGTTTGGCTTGTGCTGGCCGCGTTTTTTCTAGCGGTCGGGATGATAAAAACGGGACTTGGCCATCGAGTCGCGTTGCTGTTTGTGCGGGCGATCGGGCGAAAGACCATCGGGCTTGGTTACGCGCTTGTTGGGACTGATTTCGTTCTTGCAGCGATGATCCCTTCGAATGCCGCGCGTAACGGCGGCGTCATCCTGCCCATCGCGCTCGGCGTTTGCGAAACATACGAATCGCGGCCAGATGACGGAACGGCAAATCGCCTTGGCACATACCTGATGAACTTGCTGTACCAATGCGACGTCATCATCTGCGCGACATTCATCACAGGACAGGCCTCAAACCTCATTATCGCCGATCTTATTCAGAAAAAT
The DNA here is from genome assembly GCA_050748285.1 of Pyrinomonadaceae bacterium. Lineage (GTDB taxonomy): Bacteria > Acidobacteriota > Blastocatellia > Pyrinomonadales > Pyrinomonadaceae > OLB17. The sequence goes on along the minus strand of JBOGOW010000017.1, from coordinate 19,219 downwards.
ACAGATCTTACGATCAGCTTCGGCGGCTGGTTTGCCGCGGCGATAGTGCCTGCAATTGTTTCGCTTATCGTCGTGCCGTTTTTGATCTATCGGCTTTCGCCGCCCGAAATAAAAGAAACGCCCGAGGCCGCTCGGTTTGCTTCGGAAGAGCTTAAAAAACTTGGACCGATGTCGCTGAACGAAAAAATAATGCTCGGCGTTCTGCTCGCCGTCGTCTTTTTTTGGACGACAAAAGGAATGCTTCACGGCATTGATACGGCGATCATCGCTCTTGCCGGCATCGGCGTTTTGCTCGCTACTCGAGTTATCGACTGGCGCGATCTGATGGGCGAGCAAAATGCTTGGTCGGTATTTATCTGGTATGGCGGGCTTGTCAATTTGGCGAGTGAACTCAGCGAAACCGGATTAACGAAATTATTCGCCGATTCGATGGGCGTTTACACAAGCGGGATGACTTGGGTTTTGGCCTTAGTAATCCTCGCGCTTATTTATTTTTATTCGCACTACTTCTTCGCGTCTATCACGGGACATGTTCTCGCAATGTTCGTCCCTTTTCTCGCCGTAACAATTATCTCAGGCGCTCCTGCGGGTCTCGCCGTTTTGCTCCTCACATATTTTTCAAACCTCAACGCCGGCCTCACGCATTACGGCACAACGCCCGCCCCGATATATTTCGGCACCGGTTACGTAACGCTAAAAAACTGGTGGACCATCGGCCTGATCGCCTCGGTGATGAATATCGTTATATGGTCGGTCGTGGGAACGATCTGGTGGAAGGCGTTGGGTTGGTGGTAAGCATGTAGCGCTGGCTTCCAACCGGCTGTATCGGCGGCATCCTGCCGCCGCATGTGATGGCGGGACGATTAGGTAAATTCGAAATCGTGTTGGGAAAACATCTTGCCGCCGCACGTGAGGGCGGGACGCCCTTACGACAGCCGCCAAGATGGCGGGGCGTTACCTGAGTTACTGATTCAGAAGTCCTTCGAAAGGATTTGCGGTGCCTTCGTCCATTTTGGCGATCACGTCGTTGTAGATCTTGATCTTGCCGTCGGTTTCCATTTGTTGACGGACTGACGCGAGATAATCGCTGTATATCTCGCCGCGGCGTTGGCTGAGCATTTGCTCCATCAGCGTATCTCGCTGCTTTGCAAATTCATCCATATTTGCATCTTCGCGTTTGTTCACGCCGACAATCACCCAATTGTCGCCGACCTTGAGTGGCGTTTTTGTAACTTCGCCGGACTTCATTCCGAAGATTGCATCTTCAAGTTCGCTGCTGGTAGTTGCAGACGCGCCCTCGCCAAGCGGCGAACCGAGAATAAATGCTTTCGATTCCAACGCCTTTAGATTTTTGCCGCTCGCCGCCCCGCTTAGTCCGGCGGCGTTCGCTGATTCCGAGGCGATCTGTTTTGCGATCTCTTCGACCTGTTTCTGCGCTTTCTCGATCTTTACAAGCTCGGTCACTTGTGCCTTCACTTCGTCGAATTCCGAATCACGCGGGCCCTTTTGATCGACAAGCAGCGGGATCGCAAAACCATCGGGAATCGGTGTTTTATCGCCGACGTCATTTGGATTTTCAAGCGGTGCAATTCCTTCTTCAAATTGCGGCGAGTTGCCGATCTTATCGACCGTGTCGCCGGGTTTTACATAGCCCGTCTCGCGGATCATCTCCGCGACCGACATATTCGCCTGTGCGGCATATTCCTGCGCGGTTTTCTGCACGTCTTTACTCTGCTTCAACGATTCGGTGATCTTTTGCGCTAATTCCGCAGCGGCACCATACGCCCGGCGGTTTCGCAGACTAACTTCTATCTCTCTCTTTGCGTCCTCGAAAGTTTTTGGCACATCTTCACCGCGGCGAAGGATGAAATAGCGTCCCTGATAATTGATCGGCTCGGTGATCTCGCCCGGAGTCATCGCAAGAAGGCGCTGATATGGATCTTCTTTTTTATTCGGATTTTCACGGACAACGCCGGGAATCTTTCCGCCGTTCGATGCGGTCGCTGCATTTTCCGATTGGCCCTTTGCCGATTCCGCAAATGTTTCTTCCGTAACCGTCGGCCCGCTTTGACGAAGACGTGTTACGAGATCGGTGGCTTTCTGTAAAACTTGACCGTCGAATTCCGGTTTTGCAACGCGGAAAACTATCTCCTGTCCGTTGACGCCCGCTTTTTTCTTGTCGGTCGGAAGAGCGTCGTATTCTGCTTTCAAGTCGGTTTCGGGAATATTCAATTTTTCGCCGATCTTGGAAGTGTTGACGAAAATATATTTGATCTTTTTCTGCGGAACGTCGATGTGGTAATTTTGCTTATTTTGTTCGAAATACGCTTTCAGCTCTTCATCGGTCGGCGTGATGCTTTTTGCAATATCAGTCGTGTTGACCGTGACATACGAAAGATCGAATTTGCTGTTTTTGCGCTGATATTCTTTCAGCACCTCTTCTTCCGAAACTGTTACGCCGGATGTAATGAACGCACGCAGTTTGTTGCCGCTTATATCGTCGCGAACGCTTTCTTCAAATGTCCTGACGCTGCCGTATTGGTCGATGATGCTCTGTTCGTACTTTTGCTGATCGAACGGCTTGCCGTCCTGCGGCTTAAACTGTTCGCGGATCGCCACGGCAACCTCGGCATCCGTCGCGGTCAGCCCCAATCTCGCGGCCTCGACGCGGGTGATCTTTCCGCTGACCATTCCGTTGACAAGCAGCTTCGCCGGATATGGACGGCCTTGGCTGAATTGGCTGAACGCCTCGCGTTGGCGCGAGATGTCGCCGACCGTGATCGTTTCGCCGGCAACGGTGGCGGCTACTTCGCTGCTTTGCGTCGGATTCGTAACTAAATCGCCGCGTGTCGGTGAGTAAAAGAAAACAAGACTCGCGACCATAAGAACGGCGAACAAAAGAAGAACGAAATTGCGTGTCTTTTCAAGACGTTTGAATAGCTTTAACATCTGTAAATACCTAATAAAAAACGTGAATACTGCCTATCGGGGCAAACTGTGATATTAGCAAAAGAATCGGTCGAATCCAACCTGCGCACTTTGGGTTGGATGCCGGAATTTGTACGCCGATACGCTCGACAATAGTTTCCGTTCGTTGAATTTCACACACTTTTCGTAAATACTTAGCACTCGGACGTTTTGAAATTGGTCGATGAACGAAAAAATCAAAACCGTAGGGATAGTTGTAAAACCTAACAACGACGAGGCGTTGCGGACGGCGAATGAGCTTTCGCAATGGATCACGGCGCGCGGACTTCGATGCGCCGGCGAACCGTTTTGCGGTGACGGAAACGCGCAGTTCGACCTAGCGGAAAATTCAGATCTGATCGTTGTGCTTGGCGGCGACGGCACTATGATCTCAACCGGGCGGCTTATCGGAGATGCCGAAGTTCTCGTCCTTGGGGTCAACTACGGCAGTCTTGGCTACCTAACCGAATTTCGGATCGAGGAGATGTATTCCGCACTCGAAGCGATCTTCGAGGGTAATTTCGATATCGACCGCCGCGTAATGCTCAGCGTCGAGCATCGCCGCGACGAAGTGCAGCTTGCAAAAGGCCGCGTTTTGAACGACGTGGTTATCAACAAGGCCGCGCTCGCTCGGATAATCGAGATCGATGTTCGGCTGAATACGCAGTTTGTAAATTCATTTCGCGCAGACGGGTTGATAATCTCAACCCCGACCGGTTCGACCGCTTACAATCTCTCAGCGGGCGGCCCAATAATTTATCCATCGATGAACGCCGTCGTGCTCACGCCGATCTGCCCGTTTACTTTAACGAATCGGCCGATCGTGATTCCCGACACTGCAGAGATCGAACTCAAACTAATAGACGAAAACGAAGGAGTTGTATTAACGCTCGACGGCCAGATCGGTCATCCGCTCGAGGGCGGCGACACGGTCGCCATCCGCAAATCAAAAACAACATTCAACCTCGTTCAACCTCCAAACCGGAATTATTTTGATGTTCTTAGAAACAAACTCAAATGGGGAAGATAAACGATGCGGCAGCGGGGGCAAGCCCGCCTTCCCTACTGCGTGTGGTTAAGATGCTTTCGTGAATGAAGACCTTTTAATTTTACGCAGTCAGGAAGGCGGGCTTGCCCCCGCTCTTTTCCTTAACCCAATAACGTCGGCTGTATGTCGTCCGGTTCAGAACCCTCCGGCCACCATTGATTTTTGTTAAGGTCGCATTTTCCTTTCTCATTGAAAACTACGCCTTCTTGTTCGAGCATATCTTGTTGCAAATTTACCGGAATCGTAAGTCGGCCCGTCGAGCATTTGCCCTGCGAATTGATCACACGCTGCCACGGAACGCCGTCGTCCGCGGCGTGCATCACGTAGCCGACCGTGCGGGCCGTATAGCCTTCGCCCAATACAATGGCGATCTGACCGTAGGTCATTACGCGCCCGCGCGGTATCGAGCGCACTACCACGTAAACGCGTTCGCGGTATTGTCTGTCGTTTACGTTCATTCTTAATTGCAGAAGCCCGCACGTCAGTAAGGGCGTAACGAATAATGCAGATTTACGAATGCCCTATGTAAACAGCCACAAGCGGGTTTAGTCCTGATTCCGCCCTTACTCACGTGCGGGCTTGCGCAAAATTGTTCGTGCCGGAGCGCCGTCGCCGCCTGCTCCGAGGTATTTTAGCGGCATGCAGATAAGTTCGTAATCGCCGGTCGGAACCTCGCGGAGGTCGAGGCCTTCGAGTATGACGATCTCTTTTTCAAGCAAAGTTACGTGAACAGGATGGCCGGGCGAACCGCTTTTTTCAATTGAAAGGTAATCGATGCCGACAAGGACCACGCCGCTATCGGCAAGCATCTTTGCGGTAGCAGGCGTTATGTATGTGAAATCGGTTCGAAATCCTTTTTCGGGCTCGCCCCAAAATGCAGAGTTGCGCGTCGTAAAAAGTAATCGCGTGGCGCCGTCGATTTCGCCTATGTGTTCCGGTTCGATAGCAACAACCGTTTCATCAATTTCGATAACGCGGCATGGCCCGATAAGCTTTTGCGGATCGAGTTCGTGAACACGACGCGCGCCGTCGATAAAATGATTCGGCGCGTCAACGTGCGTTCCGGTATGCACGCCAAACGAGATTTGCGAAACGTTGGCCGTATCGCCGCCCGCGATAGATTTGAACGCCGAAACTTCGACGCCCGGATCGCCTTTGTAAATCGGAACGTCCGCGCTGATCGCAACGGTAACATCGTAAAAGGTCATACCAAAAGAATAATTCACAAGACGCCATCGGCAAAATAGATAATATTTTTCGACGTGCTGCAAGGCTCAGCAATAAATTCCGCTTTTGCGTTCTGTTCAACTTTGCGTGAAAATTTTATCGAATGGACACGCCGCGAATCTCTGCCTCAAGCTATTCGAACACCGCACCGCTGATCTGGAGTTTTCTCTATGGCTCGAATCACGGCAAGGTCGAGCTTATTCTTGATAATGCACCGGCGCGCTCAGCCGAGTTGCTCGCACAGAATCGCGTCGCTGCGGCTTTGGTTCCGGTGATCGCGTCGCAATTTATCGACGGCGTAAAACTGATTCCAGACGTCTGCGTCGGTGCGCGCGAACGGGTTCGGAGTGTTTGTATTGTTACGAAAGGTGACGATCTTACGGACGTTAAATCAGTGGCCCTGGATATTTCATCGCGCACGTCCGTCGTTCTCACGAAAATTATCTTCCGCGAATTTCTCGGCTTCGAACCCGAATGGAGAAATGCCGAACCCAACATCGACGCGATGCTCGCCGAATCCGACGCAGCACTTCTCATCGGCGACCCAGCACTTTCGATTGCGGAATGCGGAATGCAGAATTCGGATTTGTCAAATCATTGTCACTTAGTCTCGAATCCCGATAAAGTTGGATATAGCGGCAAAGCCAAGGAATTAGCTGGGTCGAAATCCGCAATCCATACGTTCGATCTTGCCGAACTCTGGCACCAACACACCGGCCTCGGTTTTGTATTTGCGATGTGGATGACTTGTCGGCAAAGAGCCGTAGTCGATTTCGCCGCCGCACGCGATGAAGGCGTCGAACATTTGGAGGAGATTGCAGCAAATTATGCGCACGAGCTGCGGTTAACTCAAGACGAGATGTTTCGCTACTTGAACGAAAGCATTTCGTATTCGGTGGATGGATCGATGGAGAGCGGGATGAAACTCTTTTTCGAGCTTGCTGCAAAACACAAGCAGATCGCGGTGAATAAACCGCTCATTTTTGCGGATTGATCAGCGAAAAATACCAGATTGAAACAGCAGCAGCCAACCGGCGACGATCACAAAGATCAGCAGGCCGATGTCTGAGGTTCTAAATTGTTGATTATTGCGGTCTTCCATGTGAGCGTTCCGGCAATGTTCTTCTGTAATCCAACGCGAACTTTTGGGCGATAAAATCTCAAAATATATTTTTTCTGAATGTTCGCTGGAAATTGACTTTCCAATTTAAAGAGACGCTTAATAGGCACGAAATTTGCAATTTTTTTTCAAAAGATCGGCTGCTTCAATTCATTCTGCAGCACCTCATGAATTATCTCGCCGTCGTTATTCTTTAGATGCTCGATAAAAATGAGCGCGGTGTGGATGCGTTTGTCGATATCCTTTACCTTGCCGACAAAATACAAGATCGAACGCTGCTTGCCGGCTGTGAGCGAATGAAAAAGGTTGTCGCCTTCGGGGTCTTGATTCAAAACTTCGCGAAACTCTTCCGGCATCGGCAGCCCATATTTGCTCTCATCCTTTTCAAGAATGACATTGACGATATCCCCAGCCACTACGCCCGCTTCTTCGCGTTTCTTTTTGTTTACAATGATGTAAAACTTATCGCCCCACGGCATCAACGCGCACTGAAAACCGGTACCGCCGTTGATCGAGCAAATGACACGTTTAAATTTGTCCTCGAATCCGAATTTGGCGACGATCTTTTTATCGACAAGCAGAAAATGCCAGCCGGAACCGGTCGAAGATATGATGAGTTCGGTCTTGAAAGCGACCTGTTTCGGCGATTTCGGCATTTGCTTACGACCTCGAACGCAACCTGTCGATTTCCAGGCCGGGATTTTTCGAACCGGCTATCCTCATTGCGAGGTGCTGGGCATGAAAGTCGAATTTGCCGCCCGACATTTTTAGCAATTCGATGCCCGCCAAAGCTCTCGCGATTCGTCTGTCCGGGTTTTTTACGAAAACTATCAGCTTCAACATTAGCCGCTGATCGCCGGGCGATAGGGCATTAAATCGCTGGTCGCCGTCGAGATCCTGACGCAAAACCTCGGCAAATTCCTCCGGCATCGGCATCCCGTATTTGCTTTCGTCTTTGGATAGTTCGATCGTGACCTTGTCGCCGACCTCTACGCCGAGACGCTTTCGAAGCGGCTTGCCGAGCGTAATAAAATAGTCGCCCTTGCTCGGGAACAACGAACAATTGAACGGCTCCGTGCCGTTCAAAGCGCACACGACTCGGCGAAGATTTCCCTTGAATCCGAAAGACTCAACCTTTGTCTTTGGCACACGCAATATATGCCACGGCGGCTTGCTGTCAGTGATTTCGAGCGGTGACTTGAATTTAACCGGTTTCATAATACGAGCGTGCTAAACACTTTATTATTACTGTCGTGTTGATGCCATTATTTGCTAAGATTATAGACGAAACGTTTGCAGAAGCCTGCACGAAGTAAGGGCGAAACCAGCAAGTCGATCATTACGCACCTCTTCGCTGAATACGAATGGCAGACAATATTCAACCAATTTTGGACAAAGCCTTGGACGGTGAGCGCCTGACGAGCGATGACTGCACCGCTTTGCTCGAATCGAAGGATTTCGTTCGTATCGGCCTGGCGGCGGACGAGATTCGGCAGCAGAAGAATCCCGGCGATGTTGTGACCTACATCATCGATAGAAACATTAATTACACAAACGTCTGCAACGTCGTCTGCACATTCTGCGCTTTTTATCGAAGGCCGGGAAAGCCAGATACTTACGTTCATTCAATTGAAGAAATTTGCAAACGCATCGACGAAACCATCGAGCTCGGCGGAACGGGCGTTTTGATGCAGGGCGGGTTGCATCCGGATTTTAATATAGAATGGTACGAAGATTTATTACGAACGCTTCACGCGAAATATCCGAAGTTTCAGTTGCATTGTTTTTCGCCGCCAGAGATACACAACATTTCGTTGATCTCAAAGCTCGATTACGTCACGATAATGCGGCGGCTCAAAGACGCTGGTCTGAATTCCTTGCCCGGCGGCGGCGGCGAGATTTTAGACGACGAGGTGCGCAAGCGAGTCTCGACAAAATGTAACACGCAGGAATGGCTCGATGTGATGCGCGCGGTTCATAAAGTCGGACTGATTTCGACGGCGACCATGATGTTCGGCATCGGCGACCGTATCGAGCATCGTGTTCGTCACCTCCAACGTGTTCGAGATGTGCAGGATGAATCACTTGCATTAAAAGCTGAACACGGCTTCGGCGGCGAGTTTACAGCTTTTATCCCGTGGACATTCCAACGCGAAAACACCGCATTGGGACGCAAGATCACAGAGGAACCAACCGGCATCGACTATCTGCAAATGCTCGCCGTCTCGCGCCTTTTTCTCGACAACATCCAACACATTCAGGCTTCCTGGCTGACCCAAGGTCTAAAACTCGGCCAAGCGAGTTTGCGCTTCGGCGCAGACGATATGGGTTCAATAATGATCGAAGAAAACGTAGTCTCCGCCGCCGGCGCCAGCACTTGCGCAAACGAACGCGATCTCCGCTACCAGATCCGCGAAGCCGGCTACCGCCCCCAACAACGCGACATTCTCTATAACTACATCCATCGCGACAACATCGACGACCTCGACAAGAGCGATTCGATGAAGCTCAAACAGTTGAGCGTCGCGTTTGCGGAATGAAGTTGAAATGAATATTCAGAGTCTCAATTTACTTTGTAAGCATGCCGATTTACTGACAGCCGACAAGCAATCGATAGCTCGTTGGATTTGCGAAGTTTGGGCGAGCGAACGATGCGGGACACCAAAATGGTTACAACATCGATATTAGAACGCATTCCTATTTGACCTTTCGTCGGATGATGCGCCGGAAAAGATGGCTCGACATCTGATTCTTGACTGCTTGCCAATCATAAGGCACTCATTCGAACTCGACAGTAGCCGCTCCTAGGGACTCAAGGCTTCGGAGAATATATTGTTTCAAAACACCGTGTTTGCTAAAATCTTTACAGAAGAGCGATGACCGAAGTTCAATACATTTCAGACTCAAACGGCAAGGCGGTCGGTGTGATCGTTCCGATAGAATTGTGGGAAGAAATGGAATCGCGTGAGGTAAAGCCGCGTGCTGCGAAACTAAAAAATCTCTTCAAAATAACCCAGGCTTTGCCGCAGATTCGCACGGTCACCGACGATGAAATCCTGCGCGAGATCAAGGCGTATCGTAATGGCAAATGATAAGAGTTGTCATAGATACCAATGTCGTCGTCTCAGCTGCATTTCGAGACAGGGTTCCCGAAGAAATTGTCCTATTCATAGTCGAGAATGAGGAGTTTGAATGGTTAGCTTCATCTGAAATTCTTAACGAATACAACGAGGTTTTAGGGCGAAAAAAGTTTGACCTTCCGCGAGATATTGTCGATGAATGGCGTTCAATATTTGAAGGCTGTGTAATAACTTTTGAGACCAATATCGACATAGACTTTCCACGCGATCAGAAAGACGCTAAATTCTTGGAAGCTGCCTTGGCTTCCGATGCAGAATATTTGATAACTGGCGATGGTGATATTAAAGAGGCACAAAAGTTCGCCGAAACAACCATTGTTACTGTTTCCCAATTTAGGACACTTGTAATTGATCCGTGGAAGAAACGCGAATGAATAATTGCCAAAAGTATTTGACAGGGCTTCTTGTTTGCTTGATTGCGATCCCGGCGTGTTCGAGTATTCGATGGATGATGGCGACAGGCGGGCGCGAATTTACGGTGCGGCTGGAGACGGAAAAGCCTAATCGAGATGAGTTGGTTGAACTTACCGTCAAGATACTTGCGTTTAGAATATCTTCCGTTGGCATCGTGGGTGATGTTGAGCGGGACAAAGATGTTCCCGGCCAGTTCACGGTGAAAATATATGGTGAGAATGATTGGGATGCGGTTAAACGATTCCTGTTTGAGACGCATGAACTGGAGTTAAGAAAAGCCGTTTCCGCCCTGTATCCTTCGACGCCGACTATTTACCCAGACAAAGAATCGGCGCAAAAGGCTGTTTCGCAAGGTCAGGAAGTTTTCTCTTACGCCGAGCTCGGAGAAAGATCACCAGAGCGGTTCATTATCGTCGAGAATACTGCGATCATTACCGGTGAAGATATCAGAACGGCATCGGCGATTTCACGCTCCGGTTTAGATACGGACTATTCGATAGACTTCGCATTAAAAAACGAGGGGGCAAAAAAATTTGGCGATTGGACTGGCAAAAATATCGGGAGTTATCTTGCGATCATTCTCGACAAAAAGGTTCAAAGCTTTCCGTATATCAAGTCTCAAATCACCGACAGCGGATCGATCGACGGACGGTTTACAAAGACCTCAGCGGAAGAAATTGCATTGAGTTTAAACAGCGGTCACATTCCCGGAAAACTGGTTGTTGTTAGTGAAACGACCTTCGGCAACTAGCCGCGTTGCAGTTTTTGCAAATTCTCGGCGGCGGCTTCTAGGGTTTCGTCTTTTTTGCAAAAGCAGAAACGGATCATTTGCGATCCCATTTCGCGGTGCTGATAAAACGACGAACCGGGCACAACGGCGACGCCGATCTCGCGGATAAGGTGGCGCGTGAATTCTATGTCGTTCGCAAATCCGAATTTCGAAATATCCGCCATCACGTAGTAAGCTCCTTCGGGGTAATCGCATTCGAAGCCCGCATTTTGCAGCACCGGGACAATGAAATCTCGCCGTTTTTGATAATCCTTCTGAAGTTCGTCGTAGTAGCTCGGCGGCAGGCTCATTGCGAACGCGCCAGCGTGCTGAAGAGGATTTGCTGCGCCAACAGTGAGAAAATCGTGCACCTTTCTGATCGCTCCCGTGATCTCGGGCGGGGCGATGCAATAGCCGACACGCCAGCCGGTAACCGAATAAGTTTTCGAGAGCGAATTTATAACGACCGTCCGTTCGCGCATTCCCGGCAAGGTCGCCATGCAGATGTGTTGAGTGGTCAGTGGCCGGTGATCAGTGGTCGGAGTTTCTTCGGGATTTTCCGTTTTCCGTTCTCCATTTTCCGTTGAGTAGATGATGTGTTCATAGATCTCGTCGGTAAAACAAAGCGCGTCAAATTCTTTGCAGAGGTCGGCAATGAATTCCATCTCGTCGCGGTTAAAAACCTTTCCGGTCGGATTATTCGGATTGCAGATGATGATCGCTTTTGTTTTTTCGCTAAATGCGGCGCGCAATTCGTCGCGGTCGAAATCGAAACCATTCTTCCTGCGATAAAGCGGGACAAAACGAGGGATCGCGCCGGAAATGATCGTGTCCGGCATATAGTTTTCGTAATAAGGGTCAAAGACGACGACCTCTTCGCCGGCATCTATCGTTGCAAGCGCGGCGGCGATCATTCCTTCGGTCGAACCGCAGGTAACGGTGATCTCGGTTTCAGGATCGATGTCCATACCGAGAAACCATTTCGTTTTCGCTGCGATGCCGTCGCGAAATTCCTTTACGCCCCATGTAACCGCGTATTGGTTATGGTCGTTGGCGATAGCCTCTTGCGCTTTTTGTTTAATATCTTCGGGCGTTGCCCAATCCGGGAATCCCTGCCCTAGATTGACCGCGCCGTATTTCACCGCCTCACGCGACATCTCGCGTATAACCGATTCGGTAAACGAAGCCGCTTTTTGAGAGACGTAATTTTTTGCAATTCTTGGCTCAGACATAGTTCTGGTAACGCGAATTATAGCGCATGTGCGGCAAAACTTATGAAGGCCGCGGTCCCTTCGAGATAAGCAACAGCTAGATCAATTTGTCAGCGTAAATTTCGGCAAGTGATTTCTCGTCTTTGTCCGAGCGAACATTCGCGATCTTTCGCCATAGCCAATTGATGTAAAACATAAAGAACGCTGTAAGTCCCTGCACACGTGTCGGTGCCGTATGCCACGATTGACGAAGTTGGTGAATCAGATTGCTGCCGCTTCTGGTGTTTGTAAAAAACGTCTCGATCTGCTTTCTGAACGGTAACCCCAATACGCTTATATGCGTGTAATTCGGTTTGCAAAAAACGCGTGCCGAGGGTTCGATCAAAAGCCGCCATCCGTTTTTTCGAATTCGTGTCGTAAATTCGGCGTCGCCGTATTGTGCCGAAATTTCAGGATTCATCATGCCGACCTCGGCAAATACCTTGGCCGGATAGAGCACGCAATTGCCGACGATCATTTCGACTTCCCACGCCGATTGCGGAACGCTCCAAACCGTTTGTTGATACCAGTGCTGCCAACCGCCGCGCAATGTGTTCCATTTCGGCGCGACCTGAAAAACGCGGTGCGGCTCGTCCCATAATAAAAGCAGCGCGCCGATCACCGAACGCGGATGACGCTCGGCGCAATCGACCATTTTTCGAACAGCATCGGCGTCGAATATCGAATCGTCGTTTATGCACAATATATAATCGGGGTCGTGTTCGAGAGCCGCTTCGACGCCGAGATTCGTGCCGGCGGTGTACCAGAGATCGCCGGTGCCGTCGATCACCTGAACATCGGGGAACTGTTCGCGTAATGCATCGCCGGTGCCGTCGGTCGATGCGTCGTCAACGATAATTATGTGCAGCTCAATGCCGGTTAGATCGATGCGCGAAAGGCTTCGCAGGCATTGAAGAGTGATATCGCGGCGATTGAAAACCGGAGCTACGACCTCGATGCGTTTTAATTTCATCGCGCCATCTGAGCAACGCAGCGATCGACCGATTCTGCGGCTTTTAGAGTCGGTTCCCAGCCAAAAGCGTCTTTTGCTTTTGAAACGTCCGGTATGCGCGTCCGCACATCGTCGTCAAACGACATCATAGTTTCAAAGCTCAGCCCGCCGCCGTTTCCGCTGATCAAACCGTGCGATGCCGCGCTCGAGTAGATCATATTTGCCAGGTCTTTCATCGTTATCGGTTCCGGGTTGCCGAGATTGAAAGTTTGATTTTCGGCGCGCGGATCGAACGAAAAATCGGCGATCCCGCGAGCTACGTCTTCAATCCAGGTAAAACAGCGGATCTGTTCGCCGTCGCCGATGATCGGCAATCGGTCGCGTTTTTCGATAATTATGTTCTTGATATAGTCCGCAAAGACATGGCTCATTCCAAGATCGCTCTCGCCCTTTTCATGCGGCGTGATGATATTAAATGGCCGCCAAATAACGTAATCGATCCCATATTGGCGGTGAAAGGCTTTTGTAATTCGCTCGCCGACAAGTTTGCTCAGCCCGTAATCGGTTGATGGTATCAGCGATTCGTCAACATCGTCCTCGCCGCTCGGATGCGTTTTGCATCGCTCGTAAACCATCGAAGAACTTATGTAAACCATCTTTCCGACACCATTGCTAACCATGCTGTGCATGATGTTTTGATGGAGCGTTATGTCTTTTGACAAGATGTCAGCCGGATACTTATGAAAGCCGCCTACTCCGTAAATAAGCGCTGCGGCCTGTATAACAGCATCGGTGCCGCTAACGACGTTTTCAACAAAGTCCGTATCGGTCAGGTCGCCACGAACGAATTCATACTCGCGTGTTCTCTCGATCTCGCCGTAGCGAGCAAAATTATCTACTCCCTTTATCGAGTGTCCTTTTTTCAACAGCAGAGGAATTACCGCCTGCATAAGTGAGCCTTCCGAACCTGTTACTAATATTTTCACTTTCGCATCCCCTCAAAAACCGTGGTCTCGTATCGGCTGTTGTCGTCAACCACCGCTCTAAAAAGACCGATGTCTAAACCCTTGTCTTTCGCAAACGCTGCGATCGCATTCGTATCTTTCGGAAGGCACATCCCGCCAAAGCCGCGTAGATTTTCATTGCAATCGAGATATTTGTTAAATATATGATCGCGCTGCACCATCGCATTTTTCACCACATCGTAGTTCGCGCCGCTTGCTTTGCAAACCTCGTAGAACGAATTCGCAAAAGTGATCAGCGTCGCGTTATAGACGTTATTAAAATATTTTGCGATCTCGGCCTCGGTCGGCGGCATTTTGATAAATTGCTTTGGATAATGACCGTGCGAGGCTTTTACGACCTCGAAAACCGCGTCGGAATCCGTTCCGATCACGCAAATATCGTGATTATCGGTAAAGTCGATTATCGCTGCGCGCTCGCGTAAAAATTCAGGTACATGGCAGATCGCTGCTGTCGGAAACTTCTTCTGAAAAGCCGCCGTTGTGCCGGGTGCGACCGTGGATTTTACAGCGATTATACCCTTATATTGATGATCTTCGGCCAATTCGGCGACGACGTTTTCCAAAATCGAAATATCGCATCTACCGGAAGCATCCTGCGGCGTCGGCAGGCATAGATAAACGATCTCGGTATCCAAAACATCCGTTATGCTCGTTCCGTCCTTAATATCATGCGTTTTGATTTGATGACCAAGCCGCTCGAACCCGTATCTTATCGCCGATCCGACTATTCCAAGTCCAATAATTCCAATTTTCATAAATTATTCTTTTTCGCCGGTAAACATTATATCGCACACAAATGCGCACAGAAAGGACGCTTGGTTCACAAACGCCGCTATCAATGTTTTTCAAGAGACAGTCTAATTCTTTGTGCCAATTCGGAATGTAACGCCTGCCGAGACTGTGAAAGGATAGCCCGGAGTCGCATGAATGCGGGAAATAAGGTCGGATGTCGGCGAGATTCTGGATTCAAAGAAGTTCTGTGTTTCGAAGTATCGTTTGTTAAGAAGATTGTCGATCGCAAAGTTGAGATCAAGCCATTTGCGAAGGCGTTTCGTGAGGTAAAAATCGACTACGTCATGACCGGCCGCTTTTATTGTCGGATCCTCGCCATCAAGCCGATAGCTGTTGATATGCCGCCAATTCAATGCAAAATTGAATCCGCGCAGTTCGCTGAAAACAAGACCGGCGTTGGCGACCGTGTGCGGAGCCGAATCAACGACGACGCGGCGTCCGTCAACGGTAAATTCGCCCGGAAAATACGAACGGATCACCTGCGTCAGACCGCCGTTGAAACTTGCAAAGCGGTTGATTCTGATCGAGTTTTTGATTTCAATTCCATATGAACGCGAGCGTCCGGCGAATTCGATACTGCCGTCATCGGGAATGTAAACCTGTTCGTTCGAACGGTCGATCAGAAACGAACTGAAAACCAATGAAACGCGGCGTCCGTTATACGAAGCGCCGGCCTGATAAAAATCGGTCGTCGAGATCTTCGGTGCGTCCGGGCTGCGAACCACGCCGCGTGCATCCTGCGACGAAATGCCGCGACCGTAATTGAAATAAAACGAGATCGGCTTGGTATCGAAAGGCGACAAAGCAATGGCGAACTTCGGCTGAAATGCGGTCGCGCTGTCGCTTCCGTTCAGGATCAAAGCACAAGGATTGGCTGGCGTTGCGGGGTCGTCGAAATCGCTGTTGCACAAGCCGCCGTCTTCGCTGCCCCCAAGCTCAAAGCCATTGACATTAAAGGTAAACGTATCGAACCGAAGTCCCGCATCTACGCGCAGATGTCCGTCAAAAAATGAGAACTGATTCTGCACGTATCCCGAATAATTGTTGACCATGGCAATCGCACTTGTAAATAATACGTCAGGATTGTCGATGTTTTCGGGAAGAAATTTGCGATTGGGCTCGCGTGAGATCGATGGATAAAGCCCGACGTTTATCTGGTTCAGTTGAATACCGCCGCCGACGGTCAACAGCGACTGCACGCTGCCGAATTTATACGGATGCAGATATTGGACGTTTCCGCCTTCCTGCAGGCGGCTGTCGTGCTGCTGTATCTCGTCGCCGAAAATCGGATCGGCAACGAAGAATGTAAAATTCGAAAACAGGTCGAACAACGACCGACCGACAAACACATCCGCTTTTAAGGTCGCCCCCGATTTCCATTCCCTTCGGTAATATCCGCCGACCGTTCCAAGCTGAACGCGACCGCCGCTGTCAGGGTCGATTGCGCCAAAACGGTCAAGCCGACCGGCTGCGACCTCGTCAAGCGGAATCTGCCCGGATGCAAAAAAATCGTTACGGCCAAGATTAAATTTGATTCCGACGGCCTGATCGTCACCGAACTTCCGCGTAAAGTTACCGGTTACATTGTCGCGGCGATAGCGGAGAGGATTTTGGAACGGGCCGTTGGTGTAGCTCGGTTCATAGGCAATAAACGCATCTATATTCTTCCACGTCGGACTGTAAGCAAAAAATCCGCGTGCCGTGTTGTGCGAACCGCCCTGAATGCGGGCTGTAAAAGTCTGCGGCAGCGATTCTTTTAGATTGATTTGAACTACGCCAAGCCCTGAAAAATCGCCGTAAACTGCGGAAAAAGGTCCGTTGATAATCGAAACATCCTGCACCAATTCCGGCGAAAGCGATTTGAGATTGCCGAGATAACCCTGTCCGTGTCCCTGCGTTCCCTGATTTTGCTGGACGTTATCGACCAGAATTTTCAACCCGCCGTTGACGCCGCCGTGATCGGTGTTAAAGCCAAACCGCCGAATTTCGAGCGACTTGCCGCCGCCTTCGTGCTGTCCGGCGTTGATCCCGGCGTTCAGCGTAAAGATCAGCTGATCGTCACGTCCGAAAAGCGAATTCTTATAAATTGCGTCATTGCGAAGTTCAGCGTCAGGTGCCAAAGCGTCGGCGGTAATGGTTACGCTCTCGGAAATCGGCGGCACGAGATAGGCGATCTTTAGCTGCAGGTTTCCCAGTTCGTCCGAACCGGAAAACGATCTTTCGAACAGCGCTATATTATGTCCTGCAATTTTCACGGTAATCTTTCCGTCGGGCACCTTGGCGGAGAATTCGCCTTCGGCGTTTGAAACGGTTTTGATCGTGCCGTTTGCGGTTTCGATCTCTATCGCTGCGTTTGGAACGAGTTCGAATTGATCGGTAATTACAACACCCGAAATTCGGCGCTCTGTCTGCGCCGTTGTCGAAACCGAAAACAGCGTTGCGGCAAACAGTATCGTCGCAAGCGCGAATGTCTTGATGAAAGCGATTCTTACCATGTCTATCTTCTTCCGAATTGAATGAATTCAGTGTAGCACATTTTAGAAAAACGTAACACGAATATATTCGGCTGGATTATACTGGTGGATTCAAGAATTCTTAGAAAAGTTTTGAAAAACCCAAAATTCTAATTTTTATTCGTGCATTAGTAGCAAAAAATAGCCACGAATGACACGAATAAGTGGAAAAATTGGCTAACTTGGGGTGGCTTTGATAGGTTTCTAAAAGCTCCCTCTTAAATAATTTCCGATGAAGGAAGCGTTAAGAAAAGCCTTCCGTTTTTGATGCCTTTCAGGCTCAAAAGACTATTTGAAAGGCTAACTATTTCAGAGACAATGCCATTCAAAGCGATGATTTCCATACAGTCGTCGTGGCTTACGTGAAGATGCATCACTGAAAGTATGAGTTGATGATAATTGTGCTGAATTTCCGCCATTTCGCGTAAAAGATTGCGGGCGTGGTGATCATATACGAGAGTAAGACTGCCAAGTGCGTGAACTTTGGAACCGGCGTCTATACGTTGCTGGATCAGCGCGTCGCGAATAAGATCACGCAGTGCCTCGGAGCGTGTATCGTATCCGCGATCGGCTATAAATCGATCGTAAGTTTCAAGAAGATCGGCGTCGATGCTTACGCCGAATCTGATCAATTCGCTCACAAAAACACCTCCATAGAAAAAAGAGGATACCTGAAAAGTTGTGGAAAAAGATTTTATAACCACCAAATCACACCAAAAAAGATCAAAGTTCGATGGAGTTCGTGTTATTTTGTGTGATTTAGCGGATAGGTCTTCTTCTCATTCTTTATTTCAGACAGCCTCATCTATATCTTTGAACTCTCGACTGATTATCACTTTATCATCTTTTGCCACTATCGATGTAAGCCGTTTCGGGCGAACGGAAAAACTATTGATTGAATCAAAGCCGCTGGTAAGCTATTCTAAACTATTAAGTTTTGCAAAGAGGTTTTTTCCGATGCGTATCTATAAGTATTTGTTTGTATTGATGGTGGCGAGTTTGGCTGTAAGCAGTTTCGGTCAAAATAAGGTTTCGCCGTCTGACACGCAGCAGGGCTACATGCTTGGGCCTGGCGACGTGGTAACCGGCAAGGTTTTGGGCGAGCCGCAGTTCGATTTTGTCGCGACCGTCGATGCCGACGGCAAATTGGAGATCCCTTTTGTCGAAAAACCGATCGTTGCAAAATGCAAGACAGAGCGCGACCTTAGGACAGAGATCGCCGGTTATCTGTCAAAATATCTCCGCACGCCGCAAGTCAGCATCCGCGTTACCGAAAGGAACAGCCGACCGCCGGTCAGCGTTTATGGCGAGGTGCGCAAGCAGGAGCAATACAAACTGACGCGTCGCGTGCATTTGCTGGAACTGATCTCGCTCGCCGGCGGTGAAACCGAGAAAAGCGGCGGCATGATCCAGGTGTTTCGCACCCAGCTGCCGATATGCGCTGAATCCACCGAATCCGATTGGGGACCGATTGGCGGTGACGGCCTGAATGTCCCGCATCGTATCTACAGCCTTGCAGCTCTAAGACAAGGCGGTGAAGAATCCAACCCGGAAATTCTTCCCGGCGACATCATCGTAGTGCCGAAGGCGTCGCCGGTTTATGTGACGGGCGAAGTGCTCAAACCTGGCGAGATGAGCATTCCCGAAGGCGGTTTACCATTGATGCAGGCCGTGGCAATGGCGAGCGGCATTACACGCGATGCAAAAACTAAAGAGATAAAAATATATCGCCGTAGGGTTGGAGCCACCGAGCCGCAAGTGTTGGTTGCGAATTACGACCTTATCCGCAAAGGCGAGCAAAAAGACCTGATGCTCGAACCGTTCGACATTGTTGAAGTCGGAAAATCAAAAAAGAGTATTGGCGACATCTTTTACGAAGTTTTGGTCGGCTTGCCGAACCGTATCCCGATTCCGATCCGACCTTTATAGTTTTGAATTAAAGCGGTCTTTTGAAATGGAGAATGAGAAGACGTTTAATCCACCAAATCACACAAAATATCAC
>JBOGOW010000016.1:0-20274 GCA_050748285.1 Pyrinomonadaceae bacterium | reverse complement strand
GTCCAGGCCCGACAATGTGACAGACGCCGGTCGAATCAAGATAAACCGTATCAACCGGAAATGGTCCGTCATAAAGCACGGCATAATGATCGGTCAGAGTGCAGTATTGCTGCCCCCTGATCGAGAAAAAGGTCGGATGAAAAACCGGACCGGAAATATATCCTGGTTTCCATCTGCCGATCCGTGATTTTTGGGCTATCTCGGGGGGGGGGGGGGGGCTTGGACTATTTGGAGTTGTAAAGGCGAACGAATGACTTTCTCCGTTCGCCTTTTAGATTCAACCAAACCTTAAAGGTAAAATCTAATTATTTACCTTAGGCACGGATTGGGTTTTGACGGAATGGGATCGTTCTCCGATAGAGGAGTCATCACCGTCGGATGAAGCTTTTCGTCAATCTCCAGCAATTGTCTTTGAACCCGATCCGAGAAATAGAAATTCTCATTGGAGAGCTTGCACAATTCCCGGACTGCTTTTTGATCTTGCCCGAGGGCCTGATAAACAGATGCCAGCTCAAACACAAGGTATCTTGTATAAGCGCTGTCTGGAAATCTGTCCACAAAGGTCTGCTTTAATCGCAATGTCTCGTCATCCTTCGATAGAGCCTGAGCGGGTTTAATCTCTTCGTTCAAAAAACTGTATGCTTGAAGATCGGCGCCTTTCGGCTCGACAATTGTAATCGCAACCGGATTCGACATTATTGTCTCGCGTTGTAAATCAGGCGTGTACTTGTTGTACAAAAGTTCGAAACGAACCTCGTACTTCCCGGCTTTCGGAAACACCCTTTCTACGGTACCCATTTGTAGGAATGTAGTGTTCGTATATTCACGACCGGGGTCGAGCCTCATTGGAGAAGTGGCCAAAAGGATTGTTAGAAGCTTTCTGCCCTCCCATTTCGTCTCAAAGCCGTTTTCATTCTTCACAAATAAATTAGTGGAAGGACCGATAGCAACGAGCGCCGACCAGTTAACGGGTTCGGCAGATTTGTTGACTACCTTGAATTCAAAAGGAACAGGTTCCATCTTGATGTACTCGCTTTTTGAAAGCACAACTTCAAAAGTGAGATTTGTCTGCCCTTGAGCTGTAACCAACGCTGTTTGTACCGGCAGAAAAGTAACGCCACCTAACAGCCCGGTGACCATCGCGACTACGACTAACGACATTTTCGTCATATTTATTTTGATCATTTCTATACCTCCTAGAAAGGTTTTCCGGGACTCGTAAGTCTCCACCTTATTATGTTGATATGTTCTGGAACGAATCGAGGGATTTCATTTACACTCATCAGTCCAAAACTGGGAACGTCTCCACGCAACCCAAACTGATGACCTAGCTCGTGCGGGACCGTTCTTGTGCGAAGATCAGGAATTATCGTGGGTGGCGGATTCGGATTTGACAAAATGCTAAAATCAAAATCACGCATACCCTCAATATAGATGATCGATCCAATACCTCCAGGTTTAACGTCAATTGAATCAGTCGTTGTGTCATCTAAGTCGATTGACGCGTCTGTTGGAGTCGGAGATACCCCTCCAACTACGCCGTCCATTAATACTGCGTTTTGAATGCGAATGGGATCTCCGTCTAGATCCAAACCGAGTATAGGAGCAAATCCTGCTTGGTATCCGATCAAGATGTATCCGACCCAAAAATCGTCCATTTCGGCACTTTCAGAATCTCGATTTTCGTTAACGATCGGCCTTTCAACCGGAAACAGATTCGGTGTAACATCGATTCTGTTGCGGAAAGATGCGTTCGGATCGTTCATTCCAGTTTGGCCTTCGGCCCAAGTATAGTCAGGCTCGACATAGGCCGCTGCAAACGGATTCTGGAAAGTGTCTGTACTTGGTTGAAGATGTGAAAATGTTTCGGAAAACATACTGCTCCCACGAAAGGTTATATTTTCTTGGTCATCGCCATCCAAGGTTCCATCTCCGTTCGGAGACGGGCCGTCATCGTCGTTAAAGTCGTCATCGTCAAATAGTTGAAAGATGCCGTTAATAAACAACGTGACGTTGCCATTGTTGCTTCTTATCTGAAGAGCGGTATCCGTATTATCCAGAACCTCAAGGTTGTTTGAACCAAATGTCATTCGACCATTTTGGAAACGACCCGGCTCAAGCGGTCCGGTGTTTGACATTATATTGAACCACTTTGGAGTCGATCCAACCGTCCCCTTGCTTCTGATGCGTCCGTTTGTGACGTTGTTGCCCACGGTGGTCATCGAATCTACTTCAATGTGAACTTTCCTCCATACGGAAAGCATATCCGTGCGTTTTGCACGGGTTGTCGGCAACTGGTTGAGTGACGCATCCTGCAATCCTGTACCATTTATTCCGATTCCGATTGAATAGATATTGTCGGTGGTGGCGGATATCACGAAATTATCTCCTGGCTGCTTTGTAACCATAAATTCGACAGTTGCCACTCCATTTGAATCGGTCAGAGCGGAAGGAGCACTTAAAACTCCTGCAGAACCCGCAGTACCGCGTTCCTGCCGATTATCGTTTCCCAAAATACCGTTGTCATCGATGTTAGGGTCATCAGAAGGATCGTCAACATCAAAGTTTCGAAAATAAACCCGAACTCCCTGAATCGCTTGAGAGATTTGGGCATTGACTCGCACAATTCGTCTATTTACTAGGTCATTCGGAGTTTGCCTATCAGGAAAAATCCTTCTGCCGCCTCCGAGATTGGTCGGATTATCCGCCGTTACCTGACTGTTTATCGTTTCAAAGACAACAGATTGGACATTCGGAGTTGGAGTCGGAGTCGGAGTCGGTCCAGGCCCGACAATGTGACAGACGCCGGTCGAATCAAGATAAACCGTATCAACCGGAAATGGTCCGTCATAAAGCACGGCATAATGATCGGTCAGCGTGCAGTATTGCTGCCCTCTGATCGAGAAAAAGGTCGGATGAAAATACTGGGCGGGGAATATATCCCGATACCCATCGGCAAACCCAAAATCGAGAACCGATGAGGTTGTGGCGTTAACAAAATACGAATCCAGACTCGGGTCGTAACCATAGGTTTCGAAGAAGAAATAGAGTTCCGAAAATCCTGTGATCAACGGCGGCTGCTGGTCGTCGTCCCACACTATCCAAGAATAGGCGTCATAAAATATCCCTTCGGGAACCGCTGCTGTCGATACTTTCCCGGTCTTTGCATCTTGGGAAAACTCTGATCCCAAAAAAGTAACGAAATTGTCGAAAACATCCTTGCCAAACGCCGTTTTCACGGCATCGCGATAACGAAGCGTTATTTCGTTCTTTTGCAGCTGTAGTTCTCTCAATTCAGACGACTCCGAAAAAGTTCGAACCTGACCAGCCTCTTTGGAATACTTGGCACTTCGGTCCTCGATGATCTTTTTAGCCCTTTGTTCGATCGGTTCGATTTCCAGAATGTCCTGTCCGGCCAATCGTTTGAGGATCAAATCATTCTCAGCCGACAGCGGGCCCTGCCGAGTAAAAAAGTTGCGGTAAAGGTTGCCGTCCTGGCCTTTCTGATCTAATTCTTCTCCCTTTACTTCCAGCTTTTTTGCAAAATCGAAAACGACGTGCCAAAGAACGCTTTCGGGTCTTTCTACCGCTTTCGATTCATTCGTGCGCGGCACGCGTTTTGATTTTCCGAGCTTTGACAGAATGTCATCCCTCTCTGTTGGGAACGAAAAAAATGTTGAAACTTGCGTTTGGCTTAAGAATTCGAACATTTTGCCTACTAATTCCGGAGAACTCCCCAGAACGGCAAAACTGCCCAAACCTATCAACGCAAGAACGGCGAACATAAATTTCTTTCGCATAAACTCCTCCTTAGAGCTTCGAAAAAGGAAATTGTCAAAAACAAGACAATCATCGCTTTTTTGTCCATTTTCCTTATTTAGGTTGAGCTTTTGCGGTGTTTTGCGTTATAATGCGGTTGTCTAGGTCGCATCTGTTGTCTTAAAACACAGCAGCAGCACTTAAAACAAGAAAGCCCTGAATATCACGTGCAAGTGATTTTCGGGGCTTTTTTTGTTTATACGATTTGTTTCGCCAATAACCCGTGACACGAATGACCTTTCGACCACCGAGAGCCGGGAAGACATTTGTATCACACGGGAGTTATTGCAAAACATAGGAGATCACATAATTAAATTTGTCGAATAGTAACAGAACAAGCGTTCGATTGTCAAGAAGTTTATTGGGGGGGGGTAATTATTGCAAACAAATAGCTTACGGATGTGCCGTTTCGATGGGATATATTGGTGAACGATTTTTAAGGATGCTTCGCTGGCAGCGGGACCCCACGTTCCAGTCGCCAGCTTCTGTGTTAGAATTTCAAACACACGCTATGAAAATAATCGACATTGAGAAAGCGAACGAACGCATAGATCCTTACGTAAGACGCACGCCGCTCGAACGCAGCGAGGCGTTGAGCCAACTTCTCGGCACGAATGTTTACGTCAAATACGAATTGTTTCAGAAAACCGGTTCGTTCAAAGCCCGCGGTGCTTTTAACAAGCTTTTGAGCCTTTCGGAAGAAGAGCGGGCGAAAGGGGTGGTCGCGGTAAGCGGCGGCAATCACGCTCAGGCGGTCGCGTATGCTTCGAAAATTCTCGGCTCGGACGCCGTGATCTTGATGCCTGAAAGTACCCCGAAGAATTATGTCGATGCGACACTCGACTACGGTGCAACGGTCGATCTGCAACCGACGATCGCCGAGGCATTCGACGAGATCGAACGATATAAATCCGAGGGCCGCGTTTTCGTTCATCCGTTCGATGACGATCTAGTGATGGCCGGACAGGGAACGCTCGGCCTCGAAATTCTCGAAGACTGCCCACAGGTTACAGACGTTATCCTGAGTATCGGCGGCGGCGGTTTGATGGGCGGCGTCGCAACCGCACTCAAGGCGTCGGGCAGAGGCTCGGGCGCGAACGAGCGTGCAGAAATGCAGAAGCCCGCACGAAGTAAGGGCGAAACGATACAGTCGGACAGAGACTCGGGCGCGAATAAGCGTGTTTCCAATACTATAAGGATATGGGGCGTCGAAACCGTCGGAGCCGACGCGATGACGCAGGCTCTTGCCTCCGATAAACCTGTTCAACTCGATGCGATCACCTCCATCGCAAAAACGCTTGGCGCTCCGGCGGTTTCCGATGCGACGCTGGCTCTTTGCAAAAAATACCTCGAAAGCGTTACCGTCGTAACCGACGCCGAAGCCGTCGCCGCTCTTCATTTCATCGCCGAACGCCTGAAAGTCATAACCGAACCTGCAGCCTCATGCACGCTCGCCGCCGCCGAAAAACTAAAGGCGAATTTTAACGCCGATTCGCATCTTGTTTTGATCTTATGTGGCGGAAATGTTTCGTTAAACGACGTTTGCTCATATTGAAGCTATTGTCGTCTCATAGAACACCATTTCGTCAACCTTTCACCCCAAACCGCACAAAAACGTATCGAAATCGTGCATTTGATTCAACAAAAACCGAATGGAACGGCTTTTGCGTCTCTTTATCTATATTGAATCGATCACGGGAGGTAAATCATGCGTCTATTCACAAACAGCGCCCACGTTTTTTTAACAGTTTTCATCATATTACTGCTTGGTTCGGCGGCCGAACTCAACGCCCAGGGTAAAGGAAAAAACAGGGAAGGCGAAAATCGCGGACGAAAGGCCGAACGGCAAAACGCCCCGCAACGCCAGGCTCCGCAGGTGCGTCAGCAATCAAGGCGCGAAGTGCCGCAGTTGGAACAAAGACAGATTCGGCAGGAAAGACCACAATTCGACCGTCGTGCGCAGCGGCAGTTTCCGCAAGTGAGACAACAGCGCCAAGAAAGTCCGCAAATTGACCGTAGAGCACAGCAACGTCAAGAAAGACCGCAATTCGACCGGCGTGCGCAGCGGCAGTTTCCGCAAGTAAGACAGCAGCAGCGTCAAGAAAGACCGCAAATTGACCGTCGTGCGCAGCGGCAGTTTCCGCAAGTAAGACAGCAACAGCGTCAAGAAAGACCGCAATTCGACCGTCGCGCGCAGCGGCAAAATGACCAGCGTTTGAACCGGGTTCGGGAACAGCAACAACGACCTGAAGAGTTCCAAAGTCGCGGACGCGATAACGGTCGCTACGCTGGAAATGAAAAATCGCGGCCACAGCTACGCGATGCATTCCGCAACCGCAGATATGAAAACAACCGCGATCGCATCGATTTCGGCAAACGAAACGCGCGCATCGAAGCCCGACAAAAGGATCGCTTTGACCGTAACTCACGGAATCTGAGGCAGCGTGACAATTCCGCTTCGCTTTTCGATTATTCCAGGCGCGATCGCCGTGCAGAGCGTTGGGACGACCGCTTCGAACGCCGCGGCGACCAGCTTGACCGCCGAACCTTACGTGAGTTTCGCGGCCAGGTTGCCGATCTACGCAGATTGGCAAGACGAGACGGCCGTAGTTTCAACGAACGTGCCTATCGCGCGAACCTTTATGAATACGACCGGCGCGAAGCGTGGCGAAACAACGTGCTGCGGTCTGCCATAAGCATTAACTTCGGTTATTCGAATGGCTACGGCTACATTTCGCCGCCGGCATATTCAAATTACTACGACATCGGTTACGATCCACGGTATTACAATATTCGTTCAACTTATTACTATCCCGATCTTGGTTCGTACTATGTAGAACCGTATAGCTATGCGTATAGGCCATACGATTATAATTACTCATCTTATAATTACTACGATCCATATTATCTGGACGATCCGACGGATGACTTTCTGACGGTTCGAATCCTTAGTTCGTCGTATGCAACGAACTTCGAATCAAGATTCGTCGGCGGGCTGCTGTCGTATGGATACGAACAAGGCTATCGTGACGGGATCTCGGCTCGAGCAAACAGACGTGATCGGTCTTACTACGACGATCCGTTCGTTTACTACGACGAACCATACGAAGATGCCGCGTATTACGAACCTTATTCTTACAGCATCTATGAAAACCGCCGATGCCTTAGCAAAGGCTACGATCTCGGTTATCAGGATGCACTGTATGGCGACGATGACTACGTACCAGAATATTACGGCGGCGATCTTGTCAGTCTCTGGATAGGCGCCTCATTCCAGATATCGTAATATCGTTACCGATTAACAAATGTAAAGAAGCCGCCCTCGAAACAAAATTTTCAGAGGCGGCTTCTTTTTTGTCAATTTCGGAGAAGCAGCAACGTAAATTTCTACGGGCAGAAACGCGAGTGTCTTGATTGCGGAATGCGGAATCTGAAATGCAAAAGCCCGCGCGTAAGCAAGGGCGATACCGGAATGCTCATGTCCGCGCTCTTGTTCGCATTCGCGCTTGTGGCACGGAGATGCTCGCATCTCCACTTAACCCGGATCACGCGGGTAGAAAACATTTTCGGCGTTCGCCAGTCAAATCTTTAGTTAGAAAAGAGTAAGAGCTGCCAGCTTAGAGCTTTCAGCCTTTTTTCCGCCGAAAATCCGCGGTTCCAAGGTTTACCCGACAGCAGCATGTTCCAATGAGTAATCCGGGCTTAACAAATTCAACGACTGGAGCGGTGAACGAGACGTTCACCATCGTTTTTCGCACCCATCCCGCGTAATAAAAGCATCGGTCAACAGGACGAGCGACCGCTTTGGCAAAACTCGGTAAAAGGCGGCTTTGCCGCTCTATTTGCGGTGAAGCTGTGCTTCACAAAATCTCTTGCGGCTGTGCCGCTGCCTGTTCATCGGGTTAAGAACTGCGGCAGAGCCGCAAGCAAATCTGGATACCTAACCGAAAAGTAGAACTTTTCCGCAAATAGAGCGGCCAAGCCGCAGTTTTGAGACGCCCTCGTGATATGTCGCGTTGCGTGAATAAAACACTTGACAATGCCTGCAACACTGTGTTATGTTAATATTCTGCCGGCGCGACCGAACCTCAATGGCTGATTATTCGAAACACACAGAACGCATTTTCCGTAATGAATTCGACTTTGATGATCGGATCGTCCCGGCATTCCTGCCGTTACGCGTTTCCGGCGTTTCAAGTGTTTCAATCTGTTTCAGGCGTTTCATTTGTTTCAAACGTTTCACAGAAACACAGATTCCCCGCGCAGAAACGAAACCCCCGCGCGGCCTGCAGATTACTTTATAAACCCGGATTACGCGGATAGAAAACATTTTGGCGTCCGCCTGTCAAATCTTTAGTTAGTTAGAAGAGAGCTAAGAGCTGCCAGCTTAGAGCTTTCAGCGTTTTTCCGCCGAAAAACCTCAGTTCCTAGGTTTACCAGTTAGTTCAATGTTCTAATGCGTTATCTGGGTTAAAAATATATCCTTATCAATACAAATTGATACAGTTAGAGAATATTTTTCTTAGCCAAAATACGCGTTGAAAAATCTCTTGAGTTTTTATGAATTCATGAAAGTATTTTTCCTAACAACCTTCGCACTTGTGGCTTTTGCGTTCAATTCGATACTTTGCCGGATGGCTCTTGGCAGCAGCGAGATCGACGCTGCCGGTTTTACGGTTGTGCGGCTTGTTGCCGGTGCCGCGACACTGATTGTAATCAGCCTTCTTTGCACAAGCCCGCGCGTAAGCAAGGGTGATAACGGGATGTTGAATGTATCGACTTTGCTCACGCGCGGGCTTTTGCAGCACGGCAGTTGGCCGTCGGCGTTTTTTCTTTTTGCATATGCGATCTGTTTTTCATTTGCATATTTGGGTCTGACAACAGCTACCGGCGCACTCATTCTTTTCGGATGCGTGCAAATGACGATGATCGGAATGGCGATCATCAATGGCAGCACGCCAACCATGCTGGAATGGCTTGGGCTGGCGGTTGCGGTCTGCGGGTTGGTCTATATGGTTTTTCCCGGCTTGTCGTCGCCGCCGTTGCCGAGTTCTCTGCTGATGGCAGCTGCGGGTGTCGCTTGGGGCTTCTATACGCTTCGCGGAAAAGGAAGCAACAATCCGCTTGCCGACACGACGGGTAATTTTGTCCGTTCGGTGCCGATGGTAATAGTTGCCGCCATTCCATTCTTATCTGAATTGCATCTCTCCTCTCGCGGCATAATTCTCGCAATTCTTTCGGGCTCGGTCGCGTCCGGCATCGGCTATACGGTGTGGTATGCCGCTTTGAAATACCACACATCGACGCGGGCCGCAGTGCTTCAGCTTTCCGTACCTGTCATTGCTGCCGGCGGGGGCGTTCTGTTTTTATCGGAAACTGCCGATATGCGATTGCTCATCGCCGCAGCCCTGATCCTCGGCGGAATCGCGCTGACCATCGCCGGGAAAAGTAAGGTTTTTGTTGGATTAATTTTCGAACTAATCGTTCGCCATCACTTCGACTGGGTCGATCGAGGCGGCGCGCCATGCGGGATAGACGGCGCCGATCAGGCTGCCGCCGATGGCGATGGCGACGGCCCACGCCATCCAGCTTGAGCTGAATTCGAAAGCGAGTTCGTAGCCGCGTTCGATAATCAGCGAACCGGCATAAGATGCGATCAGGCCGAGGATGATGCCAAAAATGCCGATCATAAACGCTTCGCCTTCGATTGCACGCATTATGTAAGAGGTTGAAGCGCCGAGAGATTTCAAGATGCCGATCTCTTTGCGGCGTTCGGTGATGGTGGTGTACATAGAAAGCAGCACGAAAACGGTGCTTACAAAAGCGCCCAAACCGACCAAAACGCGGAGAAATGTTTTCACGCCCGGAACGCGTTCCTGAGCGTCGATTATTATATCTTGGGTAAGGTTGATCGTATTGTTCGGAAGCTCCTGGTTAATACGTTCGGCGACTGCGGACACGTCCGCACCGTCTTTGATCTTGACAAGAATAAATGTGCATTTATTCGGTGCCTCAAGTATCTCCTGCATCGCGCTGAGGGACATTTTTATTCTTGCACCCGAAGGCGGCGAGAAAATTCCGACGATAGTGTATTTGCGATTACCAAACAAAGTCATTTCGTCGCCGAGTTTCGAATTGTCCTGAATTATTTGGCGTTCATCGACAATAATCTCATTGTTTGCAGCGGGCGGGCGTCCTGCAACGAGTTCCATATCGTTCATCGCGGCGAACGGTTCCCAATCCAAACCGTCGAGCTGCTGCAACCCGAATGTGCTCTTTGAATTTGAAGAGATGTAGCGGATCACCGGAACCACGGATGCAACGCCATCTATATTCGCAAGCCTATCAGCGTATGCCGTCGGCAGCGGCGCGTTAGAGCTGTCAAAGGTCATCGCACCGGGACGCGTAAAGACGATCTCGGCTTTCCAATTCGCGGCGCGTTTCGCCATGTCCTTTGTCATTCCCTCGGTCAGTCCGGTGAATAAAACAACAAGCACAACGCCGATAGCGACGCCAAGCACGCTGATCATTGTGCGGAGCGGACGGACGGTAAGATTTGCGATTATCAGATCAAACATCGATCAAGCGGTTTGCGAAATACTTGCCTCTTCAAATTCGTCGCGTCGTTTCGAACGCTTCATTTTCCAGACAAGCGGAAACGAAACGAGCTCGAAAACTATCCACGGCATCTGCTTTATGTCATGCCAAAACGATTGCTGGCTTTCGTCTTTTACAAGCAAAATGCCGCGCCGCATTGCAAACAGGTTGAATCCGGCTGAGATAACCGAACCCAAAATCGAGATCAATACAGCCGTGGTTTTGCCATTCGTGCCGGTATAGGAATCAAACGCCGACTGCAGCAGCCACTCGCCGATATGCATAAAAAATGTCAGTACGATCGGGATTGTTACAACGGCATGCCATACGGGTTCGATCTTGCTGAAAGATTGAATGATCGCTCCGTTTGTTCCGCCGGTAACGGCACGAAAAATAAACTGAACCGACATTGCAGCGAAAGCCATCCAAAGCCCCTGCTTTTGCGCTAAGTAAGCGCCAAAAAATATCGGGGCACGCAAAACCGAACTGATGATCGCGGATTTCCAATTCCAGTTAAGGATCAAGGTTCGAAACGGGTGACGAACGATCTCCAATGTAACGCCGCTGATCGTCCGCGAATTTTCCGGGGTAATGATGCTATGGATCATCTACTTATTATGAATGCCCATTCAGAATGGTGTTCGAAAGCCTAGATTACGGGTTCCGAAGAAAGGTTGGCGGCAATGTCCTCGATCTCGTTCAATTCGAAATGCGAATTGTCGAACTGCTTAGGAACACGGTCTGCCTTTCGTCGGGCAAACCTAAATAATAACGCCATACGCGGGCTTCCCAAAATGCCCAAGGTGCGAATTGCACCGCGCATCCACAGCGGCCCGGTGATAACTCCGAGTTCTCTGATCGACTGCAGGCCGTTTCCGTCACCAATATCGAAAAAGATGCGGTGGACCCAACGCTCACGATCGACGGGCAACTGAGGGTAATGATCGAGAATTTCAGAGAACGATTCGAGCTGTCGTGAGCAAAGCGGGCGTTCATACTGCGGCATCAGAGCAACTTGATTTCGACCGTTGGTCCGAACGTCTTCGGCATATTCTTCGAACGAATCACAGTCTGAAATATTGATAACGGTGTTTGGCCTGCAGCCGTGCCGGTCGCCGCCGGCAACAACCGGCAGGCCAAGAGATTCGGCAAGTTCGATAGTTTTTTTGTTTTCAGACCAGGTTCGAAATCCATTCACTTCCAATGCGTGTATCCATTGGCCGTGAGCCTGCAAAAAATCGTTCAAGAGCAATTTGTGCTTTTCATTACCAACCATTTCGATATCCCATAGCGGATGGTTCAAAACGATCATAACGCCTTCATTCTCACTTAGCATCAAGAAGAGTTCGTCGAGCCTTTCTGCGGAACGTTGTTCGTCGTCAAAGGTAAAGTTTAGAAGAGTTTTGGAAATAGTCTCAGCATTTTGTGCAGGAAGGTTATGGATACCGAGATGAAAAAAACCGCAATCGAACGGCACCGTCCATTCCATCGATATCGGGGCTTGTGCTTTGAGCTCGGAGGAGTTTACGATCAAATTCGCCTCGATGCAGTCATGATCTGTGATCGAAACTATCGGTTTTAAGCCAATATCCGAGATTTGATCTTTCTCACTGGAATAGACCAACTCCGGCGTAAGCGGAGGCGTCCAATAAGCGGTGTCAAAATCGATATCACGCTGCTCACGCATCCGATAAGCGGCATATTCACGTCGCCATAATCGAGCAATTATCGGAATGCGATCTGCGTAACACGGCAGAAAATCGAGATTTTCTTTTGAGAATTGCGTATGGCAATGCAGAGAAATCCCGGTTCGCGCCCTCGAATGCACGGTTTCACCGGTTTGCAGTTTATGAAGTCTTGTCCTCAATGCAATTTTTAAAAAGTCAATTTGTTAGGGACCTTTGAAAAGCCCTTGGCTGAACTTTGCAGGGGGGCAAATGTTACAGCTTATTCGTACATTCGTGGCTATATTTTGCCACGAATGCACGAATAAGAAACAGGATTCGGCGTATAAGGAACAACACCTTTGGTTTTTCAAAGCTCCCTAGTAATAGTTGGAAACATCTAAAACTATCACGAATATGGCAAATATGTAAAACAGTCCTTCTGACCATTTATTTCGTTATTCAAGGAAGATCGAATGCAGGTTTTTTTTCTGATTTCTGTCACAAGTCAACATCGGGAGGTGTCTTCAACATAGAAAGCACGAAAAATTGCTTGTTCCATTATTTAGGGGAGTATTTATCATGAGTTGGCTATATTCAATTGTTTTTGCAGG
Organism: Pyrinomonadaceae bacterium; assembly: GCA_050748285.1. Taxonomy (GTDB): domain Bacteria; phylum Acidobacteriota; class Blastocatellia; order Pyrinomonadales; family Pyrinomonadaceae; genus OLB17. The sequence goes on along the minus strand of JBOGOW010000016.1, from coordinate 7,580 downwards.
TCTGTTGATCTCAAACGGCGCTTTTAACGAAAAACCGATATTTACAGCCGAACCGGCGGCGACGGCATTTCAAATCATCAATGACGTTACTGAGAGATTTGAGCAGACCTATCCGCTTGATCCCAATGGTCGTGTCAGCCTTTCGAATATAAATGGTTCGGTTACGGTCGAGGGTTGGGACCGGAACGAGGTCAAATTGTTGGCGATAAAGACCGCCGACAGCAGCGAAACGATGTCGCAGTTTGAGGTTGTGGTCAATTCGCGCCCCGATCATCTTGAGATCGAAACGCAATATAAGGGATCGAAGTTCGGCGATTACGATAAAGGCAGATCTCGGAGATCGGAGGTTCAGTACAGACTTCAGGTTCCAAAAGGCGCAGTGTTGAATGAGATCGAAGCCGTTAACGGTTCCGTCACGGTTTCGAATTTTGTCAATTTTGTTAAAGTCTCGGCTGTAAATGGAACTGTGAATGCAGTAAATATCCGCGGCAGAATAAACCTGTCAACAGTTAACGGTGAGGTAAGAACAAGCATTGACGGAGCAGCGAACGACAGTTCATACGCGCTCGACAGCGTTAATGGACGCGTTAATCTGGAATTGCCTTCGGATATTAATGCGACAATCAAAGCTGATTCTCTGAACGGTTCGATCTCAAACGAATTTGGGCTGCCTGTCAAAAAAGGAAAATACGTCGGACGAAACCTTCACGCCCGATTGGGTTCGGGCAACGTTCAGATAAAACTAAGCACTGTAAACGGCGGCCTTTCGATCACAAGAAAAAAAGACGGCCGTACGCCTGGTTCTGTTACCGACCTTCTTAAGCAAAGCTCTTCTGAAGAAGACGATTCGGATTCCACATCCGAACGAATCGATATTAAAGATATTAATGAGACGATCACCAATGCAGCAGCGGCCGCAGAAAAAGGAGTGAAGGAATATGAAAAGAGCCTTGAAAAAATGGCCGCAGAACACGATAAGATCACGAAATCGGAGATCAAACGAACGGATGCAAAAGTAAAAGTCAGGGATACGGACATTCAACGTGCCGTCGTTGCGGGCATTCGTCAGGCAGATTCGATCGTTCGAATGAGCAACGCTCTTTGGGGTGTGCCGGGAAAGTCGCTTGCGCATGTAACCAAATCGTTTGATGTAAAGGGTGTTCCAAGCGTTTCGATAGATGCATCCCAGTGCAGCGTCGTTGTTCGCGGCTGGGATAATCCGAAAGTTAAATATGTGCTTTCCGAAACACGGTCGGCGCTTGTCGGCCAATCATCGGTTTTAGAATCGGTCGATGATAAATCGATTTCGCTTACGATCGAACGCAAAGACGGATCGAGGCGGCAAGACCGCTGGATCGGAGGCAGCGGAACACGGCTTGAGGTTTTCATTCCAAGACGGTCGAATCTTCGCGTGTCGTCAGAAAAAGAGATCCGGCTGCAGGCCATTTCCGGACACATCGAGATTGCGGGTAACGACGGCACAGTGAGCATTCGCGATTCTGAGGGCGAATTGAAGCTGTCAAGTTCAGATGGGCTGGTGCGGGTCGTCGGTTTCAAAGGGTCGCTTGTGCTGGACACGGCGGACTCAGATGTTTATCTCGAGGGAGATTTTGACAAGATTGAATCGTCGGCAGGCGACGGCAACATCACACTCACGCTTCCGCCTACAAAAGGGGCGAGCATTTCGACCAATTCTGCGATCAGATCGGACGGCCTGAATATTATCCGCGAAAATGATCGTACCTGGAGGCTTGGGAACGGCGGCCCGAAATACGCTTTTGAATTTGCTGACGGAAGGCTGATGCTTCGAAGCCTGACGGTCATAGACACAAATTAATTTTATCCGCTCATTCCGTTGGTCCGGGCTTCGGCAATTTGTTGAAACCTTTTGACCAATAGAGCGTTTTAGTCATTGGCAATTCATACACATAAATTTTTTTAAGACCTTTATACATAATCAATCGGTGCGATCATGAAAAAGATACTTGCTCTAATCTGTTTTGTAATACTTTCGTGTTCGACTTTTGGACAAAATTCAGGAAATGGAGCATCGGCATCCGCAGCTTCGAGTTCGTCTGACGCTAATGCGGCGAAAAAAGAATCGAAAAAAACCGGGATCGACATTCCGCCTGAAAAGAAAAGTCCGGTCGGTATTCCAAAGATCACGATTCCAATGGTCATCAACGGCAAGCCTGACGAAGAAGCCTGGAAAAATGCGGCCGTCTTTAAGGATTTTTACCAAACCTCGCCGGGCGACAATATTGCTCCTTCCAAGCCAACCGAAGTTTACGTGATGTATGACGAATTGAATATGTACATCGCTTTCAAATGCTGGGACGAAAAAGACAAGATTCGAGCAACCGTTGCAAAACGCGACAACGTGTTTGGTGAAGACAACGTCCGTGTATGGCTGGACACCTATGATGATCGCCGGCGTGCTTACGTGCTTGGGTTTAATCCGCTCGGCATTCAGCAGGATGGGATATTTACCGAAGGGCAGGGCGCCGATTTCTCGGTCGATATCATAATGGAATCAAAGGGCGTGATCGAAGATTGGGGCTGGTCGGTTGAGGTCAAAATCCCGTTCAAATCGCTTCGATACGCCGCAGGCAAAGGCAAGAACTGGGGATTCAATGCAGCCAGAAATATCGACCGTTTCAATGACGAATTCGATAGTTGGATGCCGGACGACCGGAGCATATCGGGGTTTTTGATCAAGCACGGAAAGATAAGCGGTCTTGACGACATCAAATTCGAAAAAACGCTCGAAGTCGTGCCCAGTATTACTCTCGGACAAACCAGCCGCAGAACGAGAGTCTTTGGGCCAAGCGGCGCTCTGGTCGGCGATCGTTGGGTCAATAACCCGATCAAGCAGGACATCGGCGTTACGGTAAAATACACCTTGTCCCCAAATATTACTTTAGATGCGGCTTACAATCCCGATTTCGCCGAGATCGAAGCGGACGCGCCCGTAGTTACCGCTAATCAGCGCTTTCCGATATTTTTTGAAGAAAAGCGACCGTTCTTTTTGGAAGGCGTCGATATTTTTCAATCGCCTCTGCGAATATTCCATTCGCGTACAATTGTCGATCCCGATCTTGCGGCAAAGCTTACAGGTAAGATCGGCAAAACCTCGTTCGGATTTCTCGCCGCATCGGACAAAGCTCCCGGCAATTACGGCGAGGACGATTTGAACGATACTATTCGGCTGCCGCGGATCAATGAATTTATCGACAAAAATGCGACGTTTGGCGTGCTTCGGTTAAAGCGCGACGTTGGAAAAGAAAACAGTCTTGGTTTTTTTTCTACTTATCGCAGTTTTGTCGAGCAGAAAAATGCGGTTGCAGGTTTCGACGGCCGGTTCAAACTGTCGCCAAAAATGGTCGCGCAGTTTCAGGTTGTCGGCACGACTTCGCGTCGGTGTTTTTTTGATGCCGAATTTGAGCCAACACTGAATCAGATACAAGCGGCATCGAACAGAGCAATATGCGGCACCGGATCATTCGACCCCGACTTAAAGATAGATGATCCGTCATTGCTGCAAAATGGCAGCACCTACAGACAATATAGAACCGGAAACGGGATCGGGTATTACGCAAATCTCGACTACTCAACAGATCAACACGGCTTTTTTGCAGAAGTTGGCGGCCGCAGCAAAGATTATCGTGCAGATGCGGGATTTACACGCAGGACAAACACGAATTTCGCATTCTTTTTTAACCGGTTCAGCACGAAATCAAAGCCTCAGGCGAAAATAATCCGCGCGACATGGGCGCAGTTTACCGGAATCGATTTTGACTGGCAAGGACGACTTCAAAGCCAGAATTTTGGCACGAACGTGAGTTTGAATCTGGCTAAGAGCATCTCATTAAACGTGGAAACGGGTTTAGCTAGGGAAAAGATATACGAAGAAGAATTCGGATTAAAACGCTCTCCAACGCGGCCGCTTGGCACTTTTTTCGGAGATGGATTTCGCGAAACATGGCAGAATTACTTTTCGATAAATTTTAATCAAAACTTCAATAAGCAGCTGCGATACGGCTTCTTTTTAGGTCATATTCGTAATTCATTCGATTTCTTCCATTTTCGGCCATTGCCTGATAATCCCGATATTTTTCTTCAGGATCCGGGACCGGGAAAACAATATGACGGCGAGATTTTTGCCGAATACAAGCCGATCGATCCGCTGCGATTCAATTTAAGTTATAGAAAAAGCCGACTTGTGCGAAATGATGATCGCTCGATCCCGTTTGACTCAGACATTGTGAGTGTTAGGACTACTTATCAATTCTCGCGGTTCGTTTTCACACGTGTCCGGATCGATTACGATTCGTTAAGCAGCAATTACGCCGGACAGGCACTTTTTGGTTGGAACCCGAGTCCGGGGACCGCGTTTTATGTCGGCTACAACGATAATTTCAATTACAACGGATTTAATCCGAATACGGGGCAGTTCGAGCCGAAATTCGGGCGAAACAGCAGAACATTTTTCATACGGGCTTCGTATCTATTCCGTAAGAGTTTCTAGGAAATTCTTCCTCCTGATAGCACTAAGGCAGCGAGTTCCGAATTCGCTGCCATTTTTTTACTTGAAAAAAAAACTTCTTGTAATCTCTCAAGTAATTGTGTATAAGTGTAAGCAGACAAATCGCTTTGCGAATTTTCCATTTTTTACAAACAACGCCAAGGAGGCCACATGAAGCTAACACGCAGTTTTTTAGCTATCGCTCTCAATTTTTCACTCGTAATTCCCGCAATTCTCTTTTCTCAAACTCAGACACTTTTCGCTCAAAGTGTAAACGGTGCCGTCCAACGCGGCTATCGAACCGGTTATTCCGATGGATATATGGCAGGATATCGTGATTCGATCGATAGCCTGGCAAAATCGGCGACTCGACATCGCGAATATGAGGCGGCCGACCGAGCTTATAATAAGGATTACGGTCAGCTCGAAGATTATCGCGACGGTTACCGCCAGGGATTTGAGATCGGTTACGACACCGGATTTGAAAAGAAAACTTTCGAATCGACGATCCCGACCAATCTGGGTAAACGAGGACTCGGTTCCGTGGCGGTTCAGAAAACGGTTGAACCCATAAATAAAACTCCAGAGCAAGTTCAGACAAAGATCGAAGAAAATATTCCTATCGTCGAAGCTGCGCCGGTAAGCGCGTCGAACGATAACCAAACGAACACGACGCCCACGATCGATCCCACGATCGCCAGCGATTCGACAAGCATTTTGCGCAAAGCGAGTTACCAGAAGGACGACCCGATCATTCTGATTCCGAAGGACACCGAGCTCGTTCTCGAATTGCAAGAGGATCTGAACACAGAATCGACGCGCACCGGCGAACGGTTTACTGCAAAAGTAATTTCGCACAAGGAACTGGACGGCGCGATCGTCGAGGGACACGTCGAAAAAGTTTTGATTCCCGGACGCATCAAACGTGCTGCCGAGCTTCAACTTACTTTTGACCGCATCGTGCTCAACGATCAGCGGTGGAGTAATTTCAACGGCATCTTGACCGAAGTCATTCCGATCAAAGGAGATAACGTTCGACGAATTTCCGACGAAGGAACCGCAATCGGACAGAGTTCGATCAAAGGCGATGTGATTAAGATCGGTGGTGCGACCGGAGCCGGAGCCGGTGTCGGGGCACTTGCCGGCGGCCCCGTCGGAGCCGCTGTCGGAGCAGGCATCGGAGCCGCGCTCGGTATCGGAGCCGTTGTTGCTGATCGGGGAAAGCATATTCGGCTAAACAAGAATCAACAGCTTCGCATTCGGACTTCCTACGAAGCGCGCATCAGATAACGACAATTTCTTTCGAGTAAATTTGCCGCGGCAGTGATGTCGCGGCCTTTTTTTTTGGCTAAAATCTTTCCGCGTTTGGCGGCGACTGCTTGAACGCATGATTCGACTCGGATACAATAATAGGTTCGAGATTATTTTGAAAGCCGGACAGATATAAAAGATGAGCACAGGTACAGAAACAACGGCCGCGAGCGAAGGGTTACGCGGCGTAGTGGCAGCACAAAGTTCGATAGGCGATGTCGATGGCGAAAAAGGCATTTTGATCTATCAGGGCTACGATATTCACGACCTCGCAAATAATTCGACCTTTGAAGAGGTCGTTTTTTTGCTTTGGAACGGTCGTTTGCCGAGCAAGGCGGAATTGGACGAGCACACGGCGCAGCTGCGGGCTAATTACGACATTCCAGCGCAAGTGATCGGCTTGATGAAAGAGTTTCCGAAAACTGCCGATCCGATGGACGTTTTGCGAACTTCCGTCTCGCTGCTCGATTTTTATGATAAAGACGGGCACGGCACGGGCAGGGCCGAGGCGATGCAAGCCGCGATAAAGATAACCGGCCAGATCGGCACGATCGCAGCGGCTTGGGATCGCATCCGTAACGGCAAGGAGCCGGTCAAGGCGGACACGAGTTTGAGCATTGCGGAAAATTTCCTCTATATGCTTCGCGGCGAAAAGCCGGAAGCGGACGAAGCGCGGATGTTCGACATCTGTCTGATCCTTCATGCCGACCATGAGCTCAATGCTTCGACGTTTACCACGCGCGTTGTCGCCGGAACGCTTGCCGATATGTATGGAGCCGTAACTGCCGGTATTGCAGCACTTGCAGGCCCGCTGCATGGCGGTGCAAATACTGCGGCGATGAAAATATTCCTCGAGATCGGCGATGTTGATAAAGTTGACGCTTGGGTCGAAAAGGCTCTGGAAGAAAAGCGAAAGATCATGGGGATCGGCCACGCGGTTTACAAAACCGAAGATCCGCGTGCGACCTGGCTACGCAAATTTTCAAAGCAGATGGCCGACAAAAAAGGCGAGCAGAAATGGTACGACATCTCGCAGCGTATCGAAAAGATAATGCACGAGCAAAAGGGAATGTATCCGAACGTCGATTTCTATTCTTCATCGACTTATTATCTGATGGGCATTCCGCTTGATATGTTTACGCCGATTTTCGCCGTCAGCCGAATTTCCGGCTGGACCGGCCACATCCTCGAACAATACGCCAACAACAAACTCATCCGCCCCCGCGCCGAATACATCGGGATGCGCGGCCTAAAATACACCCCGATCGCTGAGCGATAGTCAGAAGCCAAGCATGGTCAATGGGACGTTGACCACTCCAGTCGGAGCTTTTCACAGACCGCCCCAAAATCCTCAATTCGGCAAGGGTGTTTCGTTTCTGCGCGGGGTATCTATGTTTCTGTGAAACGTTTGAAACAAATGAAACGCCTGAAACGCCTGAAACGCCTGAAACATTTGAAACATCTGAAACGCGTAACTGCAAGAATGCCGTGCCGATCCGATCAAGAAGGTCGAACTCATTCTGAGAAGTACGTTCTGTGTGTTCCGAATAATCAGCCATTGAGGTTTCGGTCGCACCGGCAGAATGTTACCATACCACAGCGTTGCAGACATTGTCAAGTGTTTTATTCACGCAACGCCACACATCTTTGCAAAAGCCCGCGCGTAAGCAAGGGCGATACGCGCATCTCCGTGCCGAAACGTGAGTGTGGGCGAGCGCGCGGACGTGCGCATTCCGGTATCGCC
>JBOGOW010000015.1:0-20356 GCA_050748285.1 Pyrinomonadaceae bacterium | reverse complement strand
ATATGAGGTCGCAGCGGGCGGAAGAATTTTTAGCCACAGATCACACAGATAGACACTGATAATTTTTTTACGTCTTTCCGGCTTTGCAAAAGCCCGCGCGTGAGCAAGGGCGGTATCGGGTCGCAGTTGGCGGAAGAATTTTTAGCCACAGATCACACAGATAGACACTGATAATTTTTTTACGTCTTTGCGGCTTCGCGTTAATAGTTGAGAGTAAAGAGTGGAGAGCGAAGAGTGGAAATTTCTCTCCACTCTTTACTCTTTACTCTTTACTCTCTACTCTCTACTCTCCACTCTCCACTCTCTACTCTCTACTGATTTCAATACACAAAAGCATTCGGTGTTGGGATGTCGCCGGTTAGACCGAATTGCTGTGTAAAGATGGTGTTCGTCGAATTAAGGACGTACCAAGTGTTGTCCGATGGACGGAATACGGCGAGGTCGTTATTGCCGTCTTCGTCATCGATTGAGCCGAGGCAACCGGCGTCGAACTCGAATTCATAAAGCCGGGAAAGCCGTTGGTAAAACGGATTTACGGAAAAACGAAATTGCCGTTGGTGACTACTGTATTCGGCGGTCCGGGCGATGGGCCGTATGTTTGACCGTCGGAGTGATATACAAAATCAAACATAAACGGGCCGTCCAGCAGACACGGACCGACACTTCCGAAAAGTGAAAGATCCTGTTCGGGCGTTGTTCGGATAATATGTCCGTTTCCAAAAGCGTCCGCGACAAACGAATTTTCGCTGAGGGCTGTCCGCCCAATACCGCCGACGCCAACCGGCGGACCCGGATTCGGATTCGGAATAATTATCCAGACGGAATAAACGCCGCGCGGTCGCAGTCCGCTAAAGAAAAAGGCGCTCAACGTGCCGTGATCGGTACATTTCACAACGGATAGCCCGCGGGCGCGTCTAAATTGGCCGAGTGTCATCTGGCTGCCGTTCGGGTTCAGAACCGGATCACAAAACTGCGGAGCGGGCTGACCGCGAAAGGTGCGGTTGAACAGAAGGGTTCGCGACGGGGTGTCTTCGGTAATCATGCCGACGCTGCCGTCGGTGACACTGCAAATTCCGCCGCGAACATCGGCGAACCCAACCTCAAGATGCGGGTTGATCGTTACTGCCTGAGAATATATGGCCGCAGTCGAAATTAGAGCGACGGCAACAGCCGCAAACTTTGAAATTAAATGCTTTAACATTGTAGTTCTCCTTCAGCTCCGTTTAGGGTGACATGCAGCAGTCAGGAGCAAATACAGCCGCATGTTTTATTGGGTCAATAGCTGACGCCAAGATTTCAAGTTAACGATTGCGAACAGATACTCGATCCTGAATTAAACGAAGATTTTCGTTTCTTTTGGACGCCGGTTGCTATATAATGCGAGTGAACCTTTTACGGAAGACCACAACGCGATAACAAGCAACCGACGGTATTTGTTTGCATTGCCAAATTAACCGTTGGGGGTTTGAAATGTCTTTGAAAATTTTTCCTAGTTTTCTCCTAGATTTCTCCGAGGCGGAAATGAGCGGTAACGAGAAGCATTCATATCGATTCAGAGAGTTTTATCTCGATATTGCCGAACGGCAGCTGCTTCAAAATAACGAGCGAATAGCACTGACGCCAAAGGCGTTCGATGTACTTGCATTTCTTGTTCTACACAGCGGTCATCTGGTCGAAAAAGAAGAATTGATGCAGGCGATATGGCCGGATTCGTTTGTCGAGGAAGCAAACGTCGCCCGTATTGTCCACACGCTTAGGAGAACTTTAGGCCACGATAGCAACGGCAACAAACTTATCGAAACCGTCCCCAAAAAGGGCTATCGGTTCGTTGCAGATGTAATCCGCGAAGATCTGTCTGAACCGCCTTTTACCGGATATGAGAACGGACGATTCGACAAAATCGCATTAGAACCCGACAACCTCGAAAATAATGGACACTTCATTCCAGCCGAAACCTCGCCGACGAATGGCATAAGCTTGCCCCTGATAGATGAACGTCTTTTCGATATCGATAATAAAGATGCCGTATTCGATCTGCCCAAGGTGAGCATTCGTCGAAAACTAAGCGGAAACTCATTGATATGGCTGTGGCTGTGGCTGCCGCTGGCTGTGGTTGTTTTGGTTGGAATCGGCTTTGTGGTTTTTCGACAGGGCGTTGACTCAACTGTTTCTAAGAAGAATCTGTCATTCGATCAGCCGCAAATGAAGAAACTGACCCGAAGCGGAGACGTCTATGGTCCATTTATTTCACCTGACGGACAGTATCTCGCATACATCTCTCTTGTCGGTAACGAACAGGGTCTGTCTGTCCGGCAAATCTCGACCGACAGTACGCTGAATTTAGCTCCGGCTCGGCCAGGTGTTAAATACTGGGCACTCGCCGTTGCACCAGACAACAGCTTTCTTTATTACATAGTTAAAGAAGAAAATATTAATTACGGCAATGTGTATCGAATACCGCTGCTTGGCGGTCAGCCGCACAAATTGGTCGATCTGGCCTCAGGCGGTCTGGCGATCTCACCTGACGGGAAAAATGTCGCGTTCGTTCGAATCGACCGCGAGAAGCGAAAATCCTTTATTGTAACTGTTAACAATGACGGAACGGACGAAAAAATAGTTGATTCGCTCGAGCTTGAATCGGCGTATTATTCACTTGACTGGTCGCCGGACGGCAGCAGCTTTGTTTGTTCGATCAAGCGTTCCGAAGCTGGAAGAGACGACTGGTATATTACCGAAATGCCTGTGGACGGTGGTGAGCAAAGGATAATCGGCAAGCCCTCGAATTCGAAGATCGTTGCCGTCAAATGGCTGCCTGATAAAAGCGGTTTTTTGGCAAATATCGTCGATGAACAATCTCACCAGCCTCAAATATATTATGTCTCAAACCCTGCGGGCGAAATGCGTCGTATTACATACGACCTCAATTACTATTACGGCATCAGCGTTACAAAGGACGGAAAATCGATCGTTGCAATGAACCAGATCTCAGTGCGGCAGATATGGACGCTTTCCGGCGACGACGTTCGTCAAGCCAAAAAACTTACAAACGCCACCGAAAAGCATTACGACACATTGGTTTGGGATAAAGACGGCAATCTGATCTTTGACGAGGACGAAAACAGCGGTTATGACATTCACAACATCTGGCGAATGAATCAGGACGGAAGCGAGGTGCGGCAGCTAACCTTTGGGCCCGAAAACAATAAGCGGCCAACAGTTTCGCCGGACGGAAATACAATAGTTTTTGTGTCGGGACGAAGCGGGAAACAAGAGCTTTGGCGAATGAGTATCGATGGTAATAATTTAACGCAATTGACCGAGATTCCTTATCGGATCGCAGACCCGGAGTTTTTGCCGGACGGTCAAAAAATACTCTTTCAGGTCGCTATTAACGGGATATACAATCTTTGGCAATTATCGGTTGATGGCGGTGAACCATCTATGGTCATCGATGCCGATATTTATGAATGGGCTGTGTCTCCTGATGGAAAACGGTTAGCGTATTCCACATTTGATAAACAATCCGGCACGGTCAAAACATACATTCGCTCGTTTGAAACAGGCAAAATAGATTTGATCTTGAACATCGACCCCGAAACCTGGATGCGATGGTCGAATGACGGCAATTCCATTTACTTTAATACCACGAAAGACGAGGTGAAAAACATCTGGCGGCAGAGTTTGAACGGCTCAAAGCCAAAGCGCGTTACCGATTTCGAATCGGAGCGAATATTTCGCTTTGCTTGGTCGCCGGACGGCAAGAATCTGGCCTGTATTCGTTATTCGACTGCTAATGACGCGGTAATGTTTCAATTCGAATAAGGTTGATTTGGTCATAGAACGGCGCCGAGAATTGCGTGTGTGCTCAGGCTGTCTGTCTGGTTTCTCCGGTTTGATTCAAAAAATTCTGTCAGAAAATCAAGTGTAAAAGAAATACACGTATTACAGCAAAAACCATCCTGAAAACAAAGGCTTTTTTTGTCAGTGTTAATAGCAAATGCATTCAATTGTCAAGATACAAGCGGTGAACGTCTCGTTGACCGATGCTTTTAAAACGTAAGATGCCAGCAAAAAACTAAGGTGAACGCGCCGTGAGCCGCTCCAGTCATTCGCGTCGATTCGCGGGAAAGGAACCTGCGAGGGTAAGGGGGCAGTTCTGCAAGGGTCAACTATCTTTCCAGATCGAGCGACCTTAGATAATCGCGAAACTCGTTGCCGAGGTCGTTGCGTTTGAGGGCGTATTCGACGGTTGCGATAAGGAAGCCGAGCTTGTCGCCGGCGTCGTGGCGGACACCGTCGAGTTTTACGGCATAGAATGGCCGTTCCTTTAACAAAAGTCGCATCGCGTCGGTTATCTGGATTTCGCCGCCTGCACCTGGATCGGTATTTTCGATAGCCTCGAAAATATCGGGCGTAAAGATGTATCGGCCGATGATCGCAAGATCGGACGGCGCGTCGGCAAATGCAGGTTTTTCGACCATGTCCTTGATCTTGAAAACATTCGGTTCGACCTCATCGGCATCGATCACGCCAAAACGCGAGATCGCTTCACCGGCGACCTGCATCGTCGCAATGACCGGAGCCTGATATTTTTCGAACACCTCGATCATCTGTTTGAGAGCGGGTTTTTCGGCATCGACCAAATCATCCGCAAGCAACGCCGCAAACGGTTCCCCGCCCGCGAAATCTTTTGCCTGATAGATCGCGTGGCCCAAGCCCAACGCCTGTTTTTGCCTCGTATAGCTGATGCGTGCAATATCCGAAATGGCTCTGACCTGTTCAAAGATCTCGGTCTTACCTTTTTCTTTGAGCAGATGCTCAAGCTCGAATGAAATATCGAAATGATTCTCGATCGAGCTTTTCTCGCGGCCCGTGATGATAAGGATCGATTCAATGCCGGACGCAACCGCCTCTTCGACCGAATACTGTATCAGCGGCTTATCGACAAGCGGCAGCATCTCCTTTGGCGACGCTTTTGTCGCCGGCAAAAACCGCGTACCCAATCCCGCCGCCGGAAAAACTGCCTTGCGAATTGTTTGATTCATAGAAACACTGCTAAATTATGGATTCTAGGTCAATTGCGTTCGCTAGACAAATAAAGGCGAACTTCAGAGTTTATGCTGGATCTAAATTTTGTACGTGAAAATCTTGAAGCGGTTCGCATCGCATTGGGGAATCGCAATTTTCCGGCGGATTCGCTCGAAGAATTTACCGCGCTCGACACGGAGAGACGGCGGATCATCGGTGAGGCGGATGGCGTAAATCAACAGCGAAATGCGGCAAGCAAAGAGATCGGCGATCTGATGAAGGCCGGTAAAACTGACGAGGCCGAAGCGAAAAAGTCTGAAGTTGCGGGATTGAAAGACAAACAGAGCGAACTAGAGGCGAAGCGCGATGAAGCCGAGGCCGCTATGCATGAATTGCTCGCCGGCCTGCCGAATATTCCGGCATCCGATGTTCCGGTCGGCGCGGATGAATCGGCAAATGTCGAGATCAGAAAATGGGGCGAACCGCGTGAATTCGATTTTGAGCCGAAGGATCACGTCGATCTTGGCGAATCGCTCGGCATTCTAGACCTCGAACGCGCGACCAAGATCGCCGGTTCGCGGTTCGCGATCCTGAACGGAGCAGGAGCGCGGCTTGAACGCGCGCTTGTAAATTTTATGCTCGACGTTCAAACGACGGAGCATGGTTATACCGAAACTCTGCCGCCATTTCTCGTAAATCGCACGGCGTTATTTGGCACAAATCAGCTTCCGAAATTTGAGGACGACCTGTTTCATATTAAAGACGAACGCGGGTTTGCTTTGATACCGACCGCCGAGGTGCCGGTTACGAATTATCACGCCGGCGAAATTCTTGATGCCGCCGATCTGCCGAAATATTACGCGGCCTACACGCCGTGTTTTCGCAGCGAAGCCGGAAGCTACGGCAAAGATACGCGCGGGCTAATCCGTCAACACCAATTCGAGAAGGTAGAGCTTGTGAAAATAACTTTGCCCGAAGAATCAGCAAGTGAACACGAAAGACTTACGGCCGACGCAGAAAAGATCTTGCAGCTGCTCGGCTTGCCCTATCGAACGGTAGGGCTTTCGACCGGCGATATGGGTTTCGGTGCGAAGAAAACTTACGACATCGAGGTGTGGATCCCTTCGCAAAATACTTACCGAGAAATATCGAGTTGCTCGAACTGCGGCGATTTTCAGGCTCGAAGAATGAATCTGCGTTTTCGACGTTCGGGCGGAGCAAAGCCGGAATTCGCACACACATTGAACGGCAGCGGGCTTGCGGTCGGCAGAACATGGATAGCCATCATCGAAAACTTCCAGCAATCGGACGGCTCAATTTCAATCCCTGAAATTCTGTACCCATATATGAATGGTTTGGAAACGATCACCTGACTGGAACGCAGGCATCCCTGCCTGCTTGTAAGCTGACCGCAAAATTTGCTCAACGAGATCGAAAAAATGAATGCGAGCAAGCAGGGATGCTTGCGTTCCATTCGTAATGTAATTACGATGTAATTATGAAAGCCCAGATAATTCAGATCGGTAATTCGCAGGGCATCAGAATTCCGAAAACTTTGCTCGAAGAAACGAAAATTTCGGGCGAGATCGAGCTCGAAGCATGTCCCGAAGGCATTCTGATCCGCAATATCAAGAAGCCGCGAGGTGATTGGGACGCGAAATTTGAGAAATTATCAGATGTTGACGACGACCAACATCTGGAATCATCGAAAGGCAGCAACTTCGAAAAAAAGGAATGGCAATGGTAAACCGCTTCGACGTTTATCTGATAAATCTTGACGACGAGGTTTCGGACGACCCAAAAAATACGCGCCCTGCGGTCGTCATCTCGCCCGACGAGGCGAATAGACATCTCAACCATGTCGTTATCGCACCGCTGTCCGCGACCAATTCACGATACCCTACACGCCTGCCAATTACTTTCCTCAACGCCGAGCGATTTGTGATAATCGATCAGATCAGAACCGTAGAAAATGGTCGGCTTGTTAAAAGGATAGGCTCAGTGGACGATGAATCAGCATCGGCAATCGCGAGTTTGCTGCTCGAAAATTTTGCCGCTTAGACATTAAAAAAGTGGAGCCGGTATTCGGCTCCACATAAACGAGATCTCAATATTAAGCTCAGGCCGCTATCAACCGGTTACTCGAAATGCCGAATAAAGACGGCTGGTAGGAACCAGAACATCCTTGTCTTCAACAGTAAGAAACAGACCAAAGTCCGTAAGAGCGGTTTCGGACTGGATCGTTGTATCATCGCGCCGACCGGTGTTGATCACTTGCCCTAGCTTCGTAAATTTGCCTTCAGGTGATTGTGCCCACAAAATCATTCGCTTATTCGCAGGAACGCGTTTCATATTTTCAACCGTCATGCGGATCTTCGTCGCACCCTTTTCACGATCAACATTCACTTTGGCTTCCAAGCCGCTAAGTTCGCCGTCGAATTTGAGTTTTAATTCTTTCTCATCTTCGCCAAATGCAGGTATATTTAGCAGCGGTACGTTATACGCAAAGTGCGACGCACCCTCAACCCGAGCCGCGCTAACCGGACCGGAAATCCGCGGCACGACGGTGTAGCCCAAGGGAACTTCGCTGCTGAAAATTATGTCTGGAGCATTCACAGCCGCTAACGTCTCAAGCGGCGACAGCACCAGCATAAATTGATTTAAGTCCGTTGAGAATTCACCTTTGCCGACGCCGTTTGTTACAGTGATCGGACCTAGAAGTGTCGGAACACCCGCAGGATCAACTGCGTAAGCGTAAAAGCTATTCGTCGTTGCCGGCATTCCGGCTACATCAAAAAAGATTCGCGTGCCGTCAGCTGAACGGATAACGCGAGCAGTCCCTTTGCCGCCTATAATCCCCGACGATGGAAGCAAATTGACACCCACTTCTTTTCCGACAGGATATTCGATCACGGTGTAAGTGCCGTCAGGATTTACAACCACTTCCTTTTTTGTGATCGTGGTGTTCTGACCGAACGATGCCTGTGAAGCTGCAATAATAATAAAAATCGGTAGAACAGCATTAAGAATTTTTCTAAACATTTTCATAACCTCCTTGGTTGGCACCGGAAAAAGAATTTCGATCCGAGGCCTATGCCATAAATGAGAGCAAAAACTATGCCAAAAAGGTATAAGTTGTTTGTTTAGCGAGGTTTAATGAACGAACGGGGAATCCTGGTCGTGAAAAAACTGTACTAATTGAAAACAGTTACTGTACGAGGCGGATACTTTCATGCCGCAGAAGAATTTTCTTCGCATTTTGCTTTGTTCCAAAGGTTATCCATTTCCTTTAGGTTGGCATCTTCCAGACGTCGGTCTGATGCCTTCAAATCATCTTCGATAAATTTGAACCGCTTTCGAAATTTTCGATTTGTTCGTTTGAGTGCGGTTTCGGGCTCGATGTCTAGCTTGCGTGCAAGATTTGCGATCACGAACAAAATATCGCCGATCTCTTCTTCGATATTTTCGAAATTACCCGATGCGATCTCAGTTTTGAGTTCCGCGACCTCTTCATCGAGTTTCGCAAAAACCTGTTCGGCGTTTTCCCAATCAAATCCGACCTTCGCGGCTTTTTTTGTCACTTTTAGTGCCTCGAGCAACCCAGGAAAATGGATCGGCACATCGTCGAGAATCGATTCCTTCGGTTTCTCGTTTTTGCCCGAGGCCGCCCGTTCATTCTTTTTCAGCAATTCCCAATTATCCAATACGTCCTGTGCAGTCGCATGCTTCGCCTCGCCAAAAACATGCGGATGACGAAGTACGAGTTTTTTCACTGTTCCATCAGCAACATCATCGATCGTAAAGTCACCCTTTTCTTTCGCGATGGTGGAATGAAAGATAACCTGCAGCAATAGGTCGCCGAGTTCTTCTTTCAGGTTTGCCGTGTCGCCGGTAGCATTCGTTTCCTGAATCGCATCAAAAGTTTCGTACGCCTCTTCCAACAAATACTGCGACAGCGAAGCATACGTTTGCTCGGCGTCCCAAGGGCAGCCGCCCGGCGCACGCAGCCGCTCCATCACGGCGACTAATTCGTCAAATGATCTGGACATCGGTTTAATATCAACAATCGGTTGGTCTCAATTCGACAGACTAACAGTCCGGCGTACCAAAATGCTAATATCGAACAACGGAAGCGAAATTATGATCGGACGTGATGACGACAGCGAAGAAGTAACATTCAAGGTTGCCGACCGGCGAAAATTTAACGCCGACGGCTCGGTGCGCGAGGGCGTTGTTATTGAAAACGAGGCGGGCGGAAACGCGAGTGTGACCGAGCGTGCCTCCGACATCGAGCCTGAGCCGATTGCGACAGAGGCAAAAGAATCTTTGGCTGAGAATGCAGATGAACCGGAGATATTCGATACCGAAGATGAAATTCCCGGTGCCGACGACCCTGCGAGTTTTGTAAATTTCCTCTCGACACTTGCGACAAATGCGGCCGCTGCTTTGGGTGCCATTCCACATCCGGCAACCGGCCAGCGGTCGCTCGATCTCGAAACCGGAAAATATTGGCTCGATGTGCTCGGGATGATAAAGGATAAGACAAGCGGCAATCTTCATCCTCAGGAAATGAAACTGCTCGATGGCATTCTTGCGGATCTACGTATGCAATATGTAACGATGGTTCGCGCAACCGAAGAAAAACTAAAGGCCCAATCCGCCCAAAAATTCTCGGGCGCAGATATTTTAGGGAAGAAATAGTATAGCCACAGAGCACACAGAGAAATTCAGGCGGCTTTATCCAGGAAATAGAAGCCTTCGACTGCTATGTAAAATTCAATAATTTTTGTCTTGCTCTGTGGTCTCTGTGGCAAATTCGTATGAAACTGACGTTTCTCGGAACCGGAACATCGACTGGCGTGCCGTCTATCGCGTGCGACTGTGAGACATGCCTTTCCGAGGATCCGCGTGATAAACGGTTTCGGGCATCGATTCTGATCGAACACGCCGGTAAAAAAATTCTTGTTGACACGTCGTCCGATTTTCGACAGCAGGCACTTCGGGCGAACATTCGAAAACTCGATGCGGTTTTGATAACGCATTGCCACGTCGATCATGTCTTTGGGCTCGATGACGTTCGGCCGCTGAATTTCCGTTACGGAGCTCTGCCAATATTTGCAAACGAGATTGCGTGGATCGACCTTCGCCGCATCTTTCAATACATTTTTCAGCCAACGCATTTCGGCGGCGGCTTGCCGCAATTGATACCGCACACGGTCGTGCATAATTCGCCGTTTTGCGTTGGCGAGATCGTGGTAACGCCGCTCGAGGTCATCCACGGCAAACTGCCCGTCGTCGCATACCGGTTTAACGATTTTGCATACGCGACCGATCTGAAAACCATCCCGCCCGATTCGATGGACGGCCTCCGCGATCTCGAAGTCTTGGTTTTAGATTGCGTCCGCTTTAAGCCGCACTCAACGCATCTTTGCCTCGAAGAAGCGCTTGCAATAATCGAAGACCTCGCCCCCAAACGCGCATTTCTCACGCATTTGAATCACGATATTCTTTACGCGCGTGACGCGAAATTGCTTCCAGAAAATGTTCAGTTTGCGTTCGACGAACTAACCGTCGAGTAGCGAGCCGTGTGTTAGAATGTGGATATGAAAAGCAGCGTAATCGAAATTGACCTGAAGAAAGTTAGCGGTGCTCCGGTATTTGCCGGCACGCGAGTGCCAATCAAAAACCTCTTTGATTATCTGGAAGGCGGAGAAACTTTGGAGGATTTTCTGGGAGGATTCCCGCCTGTTACACGAGAACAAGCAATTCTAGTTCTGGAACTCGCGGAGCAATCGCTTGAAAAGGAGCTGGCAGCGGTTTGAAGATTCTTCTCGACCCCGAAGTCACACACCCGCGGTTTTCTCGGTCAAATTAAGTCGCATGTTGCTCACAAATCCTCTAGAAATACCCAAGATATTGTGTTTCCAAAAAGTTACAGACTTTGGTGTAAAGATTAAACGCCTACATTACCACTTACACTCTAAATGCTGTAAATTCACGACTTAACATTTTTGTTAAAAAACACTATATTTGGTGTTGACAAAGTGTTACGGACACAATATAGTCTATATCCACTGCAGGAGAACGCCCTTGAATTTGCGCTGAGGACCCACCTGCAAATCAACGAAAATTTGTCGCAATTTTCAATACGCCGCCTCGGAGAAGTGCTCTGGCGTTCGGGGAAATTTGTTTCTTTCGTAATGCAACCAACGAGAAAAGCAGGCGAATAATTTTGGAGAAAGGCCGGGAGGCAAAGCAAGAAAAATTATGGATACCTTTTCGGGAAACAGCACGGCCGCCGCACGAAAAACCGAAGAAATCGCACAGACCACAATGCGTGTTACAAAGCGCAATGGCGGAACGGAAGCGGTCGATATCAACAAGATCGTTCGTGCCATATCACGCTGTACGCCCAATCTCCCGAACGTCGATGTAATGCGGATCGCCACCAAGACGATCAGCGGCCTGTACGACGGTGCGACCACACGCGAGCTCGACAAACTTTCTATACAGACAGCCGCGAGTTTGATATTCGAAGAGCCGGAATATTCGCGGCTTGGCGCTAGTCTTCTCAATCAGTACGTCGAAAAAGAAGTTTGCAATCAGGAAATTCATTCGTTCTCTCAATCAATCGCATTTGGCGTCAATGAGGGCCTAATCGCCCAACGTGTCGCCGAATTCGTTTCGGACAACAGCCGCAAGTTAAACGACGCGATAGACCAGACCCGCAACGATTTATTCGAGTTTTTTGGCCTACGCACATTGTATGATCGTTACCTTCTGAAGAATCCGTTAACGCGAGACGTTATCGAGACCCCGCAGTTCTTCTGGATGCGCGTCGCTTGCGGCTTGTCCGAAACGCCTGGTGAGGCGATCGAGCTATACCGGCTTTTTTCATCGCTCGAATACGTGCCATCGACCCCGACGCTTTTTAATTCGGGAACGAAGCACGAACAGCTCTCGTCGTGCTTTTTGCTTGATTCGCCGCAAGACAGTCTCGATAGCATTTATCGAAAATATTCCGACGTCGCCATGCTGTCCAAATTTTCGGGCGGCATCGGTATTGCCTACACCCGCGTCCGTTCGCAGGGCTCGCTTATTCGCGGAACTAACGGACATTCGAACGGCATCGTGCCGTGGCTGAAAACTTTGGATTCAAGCGTTGCGGCCGTAAATCAAGGCGGCAAACGAAAAGGAGCGTGCTGTGTTTATCTCGAAACGTGGCACGCCGACATCGAAGATTTTCTTGAACTTCGCGATAACACCGGCGACGAAGCTCGCCGAACTCACAACCTGAATATAGCGAATTGGATTCCGGATCTGTTTATGCGCCGTGTGCAGGCGGACGAGATGTGGTCGCTGTTTGACCCGAAGATCGTCCCGCATTTTCCCGACGTTTACGGGGAAGAATTTGAGAACGCATATATCGAAGCTGAAGCCGACGGCCAATATATGCGGCAGGTAAAGGCCCGCGACCTGTATGCCAAAATGATGCGGACGATGGCGCAGACCGGCAACGGCTGGATGACTTTCAAAGATGCGAGCAATAAGAAATCGAACCAAACAGCGAAGCCCGAAAACGTCGTGCATCTTTCGAACCTATGTACCGAGATCATCGAGGTGACAAACGAAGGCGAGACGGCGGTTTGCAATCTCGGCTCTATAAATGTCTCGCGATATGTAAAACGGAGCGAGAAACGGAGTGCGGACACTCTTGTCCGCACGGACGCCGCTTCGGCGTTCGAACTAAGCGAAGATCAGACTGCTGAAGAACACAGTCTTGCGGACAAGAGTGTCCGCGCTCCATCCGAGTTCGATTTTGAAAAACTCCGTGCGAACGTCCGCCTCGCCGTACGCCAACTCGACCGTGTGATCGACCTCAACTATTACGCGATTCCGAGCACCGCGGATTCGAACAAACGTTGGCGCAACATCGGTCTCGGTCTGATGGGTTTGCAGGACGTTTTCTTCCAACTTCGTCTGCCGTTCGATTCGGATGAAGCGCGCAAAATTTCTGCAAAAATTCAAGAAGAGATCTATTTCGCGGCATTGAATGCTTCGTGCGAATTGGCAATCGAGCGTGGAAAACATCCGGCGTTTGAGGAAACTCGTGCCGCCAACGGTGAACTGCAATTCGATCTTTGGGGCGTCGTCCCCGAAGATATGGAACGTTGGAACACGCTTCGCGAAAAGATCAAAGTGAACGGCCTCAGAAATTCGCTGATGATCGCGATTGCACCGACCGCGACCATCGCCTCGATCGCCGGCTGCTATGAATGCATCGAGCCGCAGGTCTCGAACCTTTTCAAACGCGAAACGCTGTCGGGCGATTTTGTTCAGGTGAACAAATATCTCGTGAACGAACTGAAAGCCTCCGACATGTGGACGGACGAGATCCGCAACAAGATCAAACTTTCGGAAGGCTCGATTCAGGACATCGAAGAATTCCCCGCCGAATTGAAAGCGATCTATCGAACCGCCTGGGAAATCCCGATGCGTTCCCTGATCGACATGATGGCGATGCGTGGCGCATTCATCGACCAGTCTGCATCGCTGAACCTGTTCATGGAAAGCCCCAACATCGGCAAGCTTTCGTCGATGTATATGTACGCGTGGCAGAAGGGTTTGAAGACGACATATTACCTGCGCTCACGTCCCGCGACACGGATCGCTCAGGTCGCCGCCGCCGAAAGTACGACCGCCGAGGTACGGGCCTATTCGGACGTGGAATCATTGGTTTGTTCGCTCGAAAACCCGGAAGAATGTGAAGCATGTCAATAACTACATGGTGATCAGGGAGATATATGGAGAAAAGATTTTTATTCGCGCTTTTCGTATCCGCGTTGTTTTTCAGCTTTGCGAGATTCTCGGACGCTCAAATAAAGTCCGAAAAGAACCAATCCCCGCAACAGAAAACTAAACCTAAGCAAATTGCGATCAAGGCTGGAGAACCTTCTGAGCTTACGTATGATGCCGGGACGGTTAGGGTTTTGGCTTCCAGCGAGGATACAAACGGTGCTTGGTCCGTCGTCGAGTTGATAGAAATGCCCGGCTACAAAACGCGTCTTCACCGGCACAACTATACGGACGAAGCCTATTATGTGCTGGATGGAGTGTTGACGGCCAGAATAGCCGACAAAACTTATGAACTGCCGGCGGGCTCGTATATTGTAATTCCTCGAGGAACTCCGCACGCACAGGGAAATTTCGGGAAGGTTCCAGTCAAAGTTCTTCTGACTATGACGCCCGGCGGATTCGAAAAATCTTTTATAGACAGGGCGGAGTTGTTTAAGACGGTAAAAACTGACAGCCCCGATTTCAGAAAGAAACGGGAAGAGCTTATGACCAAGGGAAACTACGACAGAGAGTTTCTAGGTGATTGGGATATGCCCGAGTAATTTCAGGATATTTCCCTTTTCAAATTATTAAGTGAAAAATTATGCTGCTTGATCCAGGATTTAATTTAACCCTGCGTCCGATGAGATGTATAAAAATTCGATCAGGAAATCATTAGAAAAATGAAATCGGAAGAAATCAAACAACTTTTTGAAAGGTTTGAGTTTGCCGCCGTCGAATTTAACAGCGTCGAATGCTGGAGTGCCAGAGAGTTGCAGGAACTTCTGGGCTACAGCAAATGGGAAAACTTTGAAAAGGTAATCTACAAAGCGAAAGAAGCCTGTAAAAATGTGGGAGAGCAAGTCGATAATCACTTTCCTGACGTCAGGAAGGTGATAGAGGCGGGCAAAGGGGCTAAACACGAAATTGATGACATTCTGCTAACCAGATACGCTTGCTATTTAACCGCTCAAAATGGCGATAGCAGGAAAAAAGAAGTTTCCTTTGCGCAAAATTATTTTGCGATTCAGACTCGTCGTGCAGAACTTGTCGAACAACGCCTGTTAGAATATGAGAGGGTTAAAGCACGCGAGAAACTTAGCCAGACCGAAAAGCAGCTTTCCGGAATTTTATACGAACGCGGGGTTGACAGCCGGGGCTTTGGCGTTATCCGTTCAAAGGGAGATTTGGCACTTTTCAATCTTTCAACCCAAATGCTAAAAAGAAAAATGAGTGTGCCGGATAAGCGACCGGTTGCTGATTTTTTGCCAACAATAAGTATTAAAGCAAAGGATCTTTCGGCTGAAATGACCGGATTGAATGTTCAGGGCAAAGATTTGAAGGGACAATATTTTATCGAAAATGAACATGTTGAGAATAACTCGGCTGTAAGAGAAATGCTCCTTAAGACGAGGAATAGTGCCGGAGAACCTGCCGCCGGCGGAGGATGTAAAAAAAGTGCAAAGAAAGCTGCAATCTGAAGAAAAGCAAGTACTGAAAGGCACAAAAAAGCAGTGAATGTTTATGGAAGTCCGATCGAGTCGAATTAGACTTGTTTTGATTGACGAGTAGTTGCGAGGAAACAGATGCTATTAGACTCCGGATTCAACCTAACCCTTCGCCCGATGAAATATCCGGATTTTTATGAAATGTATAAAAATTCGATCAAGAACACGTGGACGGTCGAGGAGGTCGATTTTTCGACCGATGTAAACGATCTGCGAAACAAGATGACGCCATCCGAGCGGCATATGATCAATCGGTTGGTGGCGTTTTTTGCTACCGGCGATTCGATCGTCTCAAACAATCTTGTTCTCAATCTCTACAAACATATCAACTCGCCCGAGGCGCGGATGTATTTGTCGCGGCAGCTTTTTGAGGAAGCCGTTCACGTTCAGTTTTACCTGACGCTGCTCGATACCTACATTCCCGATCATCACGAACGGGAACAGGCGTTTGCAGCGGTGC
This sequence comes from Pyrinomonadaceae bacterium, assembly GCA_050748285.1. Lineage (GTDB taxonomy): Bacteria > Acidobacteriota > Blastocatellia > Pyrinomonadales > Pyrinomonadaceae > OLB17. The sequence continues at coordinate 4,525 of JBOGOW010000015.1, read as the reverse complement.
AGAATATTCCGTCGATCCACACAAAGGCCGAGTTTTGTTTCAAATGGATAGATTCGATCCAGAACCTACACGCACTTGAGAGCAAGGAAGACCGGAAGCAGTTTCTTCTCAACCTGATCTGTTTTGCAACCTGTATCGAAGGGCTGTTTTTCTTTGCGGCGTTCGCCTACGTCTATTTCCTGCGTTCAAAGGGCTTGCTTCACGGCCTGGCGGCAGGGACGAACTGGGTTTTTCGCGACGAGTCCGCTCACATGAAATTTGCCCTCGATGTGGTAAACACAATTCGTAAAGAGGAACCTCTGCTATTTGACGCTCAGCTCGAACAAAGCGTCAGGGCCATGCTCGACGATGCCGTTTCATGCGAGATGCAATTTGCCGAGGATATATTAAGCGGCGGCATCTCGGGCCTGTCGGTCGGCGACATGCGGCAATATCTCGAGTTCATCGCCGATCAACGCCTCATCATGCTGGGCCTGCAAAAGGTTTACGGTGCTAAAAACCCGTTCTCATTCATGGACCTGCAGGACGTTCAGGAACTAGCCAATTTCTTCGAACGCCGCGTCTCGGCCTATCAGGTCGCCATCGCCGGAGATGTGAGCTTTAACGAAGCGTTTTAACTTTGAGTTTGCTAACGCTGGAATTGAGCGGCTGCCCGCCCGCAAGCGACAACCTCAAAGAAACCACGCAAGGTTGATGACAATCAAGCTGGCGGGCAGTCCGCTCGAATGACTTGTTAGACGCGGCGTTGTTTTCACCAAGTAACGCAGCATATACAGCTATCTCCGCGCAAATTGATTTTTAAACCCGCAGCTCGCGCTACTTCAACTTGTTAATCTCGGTGAGTAGTTTCTGCGCTTGAACTTTATTCAAAGTCAGAAGTTTTTGGTAAACCTGTTGCGCCTGAACTTTCTGTCCAGCCGCAAGATACGCTTTGCCAAGGTCTAACTGGTATTCAGGTTCTTTCGGATCAAGCCTAATAGCTTCGCGGTATTCAGCGATTGCCTTGTCATATCGCTCCAATCCAACAAATGCCTTCCCTCTGGCATCGTGCGCTTCAGGCAAATTTATAGAGGCTGGCGACTTCAAAGCAATGGCGTGATAAAAGGCTTTTGATGCGCCGGAATAGTCATTATTTTCAAGGGAATAACTACCCAAAAAAAATAGCGCACCCGCTAAGTCCTTGGCATCTACGTCTTTCAAATAGATGTCAATATCATCTTTAAGTGCTTTAGCCTTAGCCTGATCAATTGTTTGCAGTTTTTCGTAGATTTGCAGGGCATCCGCTTTCCGGCGCAAATCAACATATGTGGAACCAAGATTATTGAGGAATTCGGCATTGTTCGGCTTGAGACGAACAGCCTGCTGAAACGCTGTCGCGGCTTCTGAAAATCGTTCAAGAAAGTAATAAGCTCTACCTAAATTGTTGTGTACGTAAGGCGCATCGGTCTCATTGGGCTTGAGCCGAATTGCTTCATTAAGAGGCGCAATGGCTTTCTCGTACTGTCCCATGCGGATGAAAAATATTCCAAGCAATTGAGGGTTCTGGTAATCGTTTGAATCAAAACGAATTGCCTGCTGAATCGCAGCCACCGCCTCTGGATATTGATTTAGATTTGCATAGGAAAGTGCAAGCACTTTGTAGCGATCCGCCGAAGGCTCAAGCGCGATCACCTTCTTGAAAGCCTCGACCGCCTTCGCATAGTCTTTTGCTTCATAATACTTTTTCCCCTGATTATAATAATCTTTCGCGCTGCCGTTGGCTGGCGTATTGGTTGGAGTAGTCGTCTTGGTGTTCGTCTGCTCCGCCCCGGATGGCGGCTGCGTCGCGACCGACGCCGCGGGCGGCTGCGATCCGCTCCACTTGTAATATTCGGCGCGAAGGTCCGCGGTGAAGAATCTCTTTAACAAGTCGTCCCCAAATACCGGATCACGTCTGTAGGTGTCTTGAAGCTCTCGCCACCTCGATTCATTTCCACGGAGAAGTGGATATGCTACGGCGTCGTAAGTCTGCAAAGCGTCGAGATATTGCCGTCTGATGCGCGTGCCGTCCGCATCGGACACCGACCGCGACGACCCGCTCACGTTCATAACGATCTCGCTCAGCCACCCGAAAGCGGCACTCTGACGCGCTGCGGTGTTTAACGCATCCGTTCCCTTGACCTCAGACTTTACACGCTCGACTGACGGGAACTGGGCGAGATGCGGCGGATTTGTTGTTTGTGCCTGAATGGTAACTGTTAGCATCAATGCCAGAGCAGCAAAAAGCACGATAACACTTGGTTTGTATTTCATTTCTTCCTCCTTAATCCGTTGAACAAAAGGCCGATGGCTCCGGCAACTGTCTCACGCTTTCATTGGCGAAGCGTCTAACGCCCGGCATCACCCGCGCCCTGCGCAACGCACATGAGAGACTTCGTGGAAGGGCGTCGGGTGCATGCCGTTGTTAGATTGCCGGTGTCGTAGGGCTAACTAATCCGGGAAGCTTAAGTCTCCCGACCGCATTTTCGCCAGCATGATGATCTGCCCGGTGTGCATCGAGAAATGCTCTACCGCGTGATAGACAGCCAACAACACCGTGAACTCCTCGCCTCGCGCCTGCCGCCGCTCAAGTAACATCTCAGCATTAAGCCGGGCTAACACTTCGTCTGCTTCGTCGAGCGTTCGTTTGAGCCGTGCCATTAACTCCGCGCGCGGAAGTTGTTCACGCTCGTCAAATTCTTGCGGCCTGTCCCGCGGGCTGTGGGAGCCGCCTGTGAGGTTTATAATCCACCCCCGCGTACTGCCCTCAAGGTGTAACAACAAATTGCCGATACTGTTCGAGCCTTCGTTAGGACGCCACCACACATCCTCGTCAGTCAAGACCTCCAGGCAGCGCTCAATCTTCGGGAGGTAATCTGAACTGAGAAACACGCGTGATTCAGCGAGAAAGTGTTTAGCTACGTCCGTCATCGCCTTTAGACCTCTTCGCCGTTGTCAGTCAGCAACGCTGTGTAGGCAATCTAACGCCCGCGATAACCGAGTCGCGGTCAAAGATTTTCAATTGTCAATCGACGCTGTCCGCGACTTCGGTTCATCGCGTTGTTAGGTGGCAGATCACAAGGATGGCCAATTCGCAATCTGTGTCAATTGCCAGTGCTTTTCGTTTTCAATCCTCAGAGTTGCGGCCCATGCCTGCCCCCGCGGCCTCTAACGGACCGCAAGATTGCGCAATCGAATGGAGGTGGCGATCGACCATGCAAGGATCACCGAGAAAAAGAATCGATTTGCCAGTCCGTAGGGGGCGCCTTTGAGGACGAGGAGCGTGAGTAACTGAAGGACGAAAGCGAGTGCGATCAAAGACAACAGGACAACTGACGTGCGCCGGTAGGAACGCCAGCGGAAGTCACTCCCAAAGCTCGCCGTCAGCAGGGCGATTGCAAGGATGATGCTCACCACATTCACGAAAAAACTGAGATCGTGCAGTTCGCCCGAGCGGGTCGATGGCGTTCCTGGCAGATCCATTGGATAGATCGCCGACACGATCAGGCCAATGGATGCAACTGCCAGAAGCACGACGCCCAGTCGCGCGGCGATGGAAGTGGGGCCATTGAGTGCAAGCCCGACGGACAAGGCGGCGCAACCTAAGCTAAGTCCGACGAAGACGCTCTGCATCACCCAACCGAATACACCGACAGCATATTCGCTGATCATGTGGCTGGTCGGTGCAAGATCGGGGCGAAGTATATGCATCAGCAGCAGAGCGAGAGCTGCGTACGCACCGCAGCCAATCGCTGCGGTGCCGAAAAACTTGGCTGAAGGTTCAGTTGAAGCTGGGATGCTAGGTGTCGACATATTCTCTCTCTCTTATCCAGTAGCCACGAGCGATTCTTCTGACGCCTAACGACCAAGCTCAGCGGCGGGCCTGCCGGAGCGAAGCGGAGGCAGGACCGTCCGCTGGAGCGCCTTGTTGGGCATCATTTCTTCGCGTAGTGGTCTGCGCCAAGAAAGTGCAGAGATACGTAGGGAAGATCGCCAACGACCCAGACTGTCATGGGGAGTCGGCGGAATGTAAAACACCTCACCGGCCTTCATTTCAACGACTGTGCCGTCATCGAATGCTGCCGTTGCGCTGCCGGACAGGACCATTCCGACATGCTCGACCGAACAGCGTGAGGCGCCTACTCCGGGACCCACATGTTCGCTCCATTTCCATCCGGGCTCGTAAGTGGCTCGGCCAATGGTCATGCCACCCAAGCGCACTATCTCAAACCTTCCCTTTATGAACGCCCGAGTTTCATCGGGAGATTCAAAGCGTTTCAGAACAACACCGACAGATGGCTGGTTCACAATTTACTCCAGAGAGAAAGCGGATCTGATGCCCAACGATTGAGATGACGTGGGACGAAACCGAATCCACGCAACTCCGAGTTAAAAAGACACCGTTAAAACAAAGTCGCTGTTTCGCCCTCACGTCCATTGAATTGTTCGGCGGCGGGTTTGGTCAGCGAAAACTTAAAGTGTTCCCGGAACTGGTCTTAACTTTTCC
>JBOGOW010000014.1:0-20558 GCA_050748285.1 Pyrinomonadaceae bacterium | reverse complement strand
ATGACAACCCCAAAACCATTAAAATGATGCTCGAAAAAACAAAAACCCAACTCCGATTTTCAAAAAATCCCGAAAATGAATTCAGAGAGAAATAAAACCGCGTTTTTCAAAGCTCTCTCATTCTATATTTTAGTCGCAAAATCATTATTTTATCTGCGGCGCAGCCGCTCGTATAATTTTTAAAGGCTTACGGAAAAGCACAGCTTTTCCACTCGGCGAATTGGGGAAAGGCGGGGCCGTAGGGGCACATCTAAGGGCAAAGCCCTAGGGAAAGCCTTAGCTAAGGTTCGCGGTTCTGACAAATTTACTTTTCGACGTATAATCGATTCTTTGATAAGGGAAATAGCCGCTCGCGGTGCTGACTTGCAGAAGCCCGCGCGTAAGCAAGGGCGATACGCGCATCTCCGGGCAGAAAATGCCCCGGTCGCTATCGCTCGCGGTGCTGACTTGCAGAAGCCCGCGCGTAAGCAAGGGCGATACGCGCATACCACGGCCGCAAACGCGAGTGTGAATGTGCGTGCGTGCCCGTCATATGCATGGGCAAGGATAAATCCCTTACTCACGTGCGGGCTACGGACACGTGACAGTCGTCGAAGCGGGGGACACGGGCGACCCGATATCGCCCTTGCTTACGCGCGGGCTTTTGCATCGGAGGAACCCGGTCGCTACCGCTACCGGTTCTGACAATAGGAGCATTTTTTTTTGCAGCACGAAATAATAATTATTCTTGATTTTGGATCGCAATATACACAGTTGATCGCGCGGCGTGTGCGCGATCAAGGCGTTTATTGCGAGATACATCCGTTTCATTTATCGGCGGACGAGATCGCGGGGCGGCGGCTGAAAGGCGTGATACTTTCGGGCGGGCCGTCGAGCGTAACGGACGAGGACGCGCCGCGCGTTGCGGCGGATTTTTATGACAAAGTAAAGGCTCCGATCCTTGGAATCTGCTATGGAATGCAGATGGTTGCGGTCGATCTCGGCGGTAAGAATGAACCCGCAATGCGGCGCGAATACGGTCATGCAAAGGTTAAGGTGTTGAGCGGAACCACGCGACTGTTTAACGAACTTCCTTTCGAGCTCGATGCATGGATGAGCCACGGCGACCACGTAACGACGCTTCCGGCCGGCTTTCACAAAACCGCGACGACCGGCGATGTCGTAACGGCGATTGAGAATGAGACGCGTGGAATTTATTGCGTTCAATTTCACCCCGAAGTTTCGCACACGCCGCTCGGAAAAGAAGTGCTGCGGAATTTCTTATTTGATATTTGCGATTGCAAAGGCGATTGGACGCCGGCGCAGTTTATCAGGGAAGAGATCGAAAAAATTCGTCAGACGGTCGGCGAAACCGGCAACGTCGTTTGCGGTTTGAGCGGCGGCGTTGATTCGACGGTCGCTGCGGTGCTCGTGCACGAGGCGATCGGCGATCGGCAGAACTGCGTTTTTGTAAACAACGGCTTGCTACGCTACCGCGAATTTGAGGACACTCTGGAAGTTTATAAAAACAATCTGCACCTGAATGTTCGGGGCGTCGATGCATCGGATAATTTTTATTCGGTTCTTGCGGGCGTCGTCGATCCCGAAAAAAAGCGCAAAGCTATCGGGGCAAAATTCATCGATGTTTTTCAGGCCGAGGCCGACAAGATCGGTGATGTGAATTGGCTCGTGCAAGGGACGCTTTACCCGGACGTGATCGAATCCGTCTCGCTTCGCGGTTCGTCCGTTACGATAAAATCGCATCACAACGTCGGCGGCCTGCCCGAGAAAATGAATCTTAAATTGATCGAACCGCTGCGAGAATTATTCAAAGACGAAGTGCGGCTGATCGGCAAAGACCTCGGAATTCCCGACGAAATTTTGCAGCGTCATCCGTTTCCCGGTCCTGGTTTGGGTGTACGAATTTTAGGCGACATCACGCTCGAGAAAGTCGAGCTGCTCCAAAAAGCAGACCGCGTATTTATCGAGGAATTGAAAAAGTTCGATCTCTACAAAGACGTCTGGCAAGCCTTCGCTGTGCTTCTCCCAATTCAATCCGTCGGCGTAATGGGCGATTTCCGCACATACGAAAAAACCGTCGCCTTGCGCGCCGTTACATCCACCGACGGCATGACCGCCGATTGGGCACGCCTGCCGCACGATTTTCTCGCCGCCGTTTCATCGCGCATCACATCGGAAGTCCGCGGCGTAAACCGCGTCGTTTACGACATATCATCAAAACCGCCGAGCACTATCGAATGGGAGTAGTTTTAGAAACACACTTGATATAGAATGAGGCATCTTATTGTCGTTTGAAACCAAACATATGGAACGGACTGGATACATTGAGATAAAGGTGATCGGGAAACGTGGGAATATAGAAATAACCCCCGAGAACTATGACATCAAGGAGATTGCTGCCCTCCTTCAGCATGCTGAAAACCTCCTTTTCCCCGGGGGAAAGAAAGAACGCCCAACTATCAGCTATGAAATTCAGGAAGGCTCGGTGAAGCACTTACTTAAAACCGCATTGCAAGCCGTTATCGGGTTCAACGCTATACTTCTCAGCATTCAGGAGAAGAACTATTCGATCGATTTTCTTGAAGCTCCGACAGCCAAAGCATTTGAATTTTTTCAAGAGTCTGCCAAGAAACAAGGCATCGCATTTGAAATTTCAACCTCGCTGGAGAAGTCGGGAAATATTATTGTCGATCCGGAAACGAAATTTATTCGTTCCGAAGAGATTTGGGTGGAAGCCGAATTCTATTTTTATGGAACGATACAAGACGCCGGGGGTAAGTCTGAAGCAAATATCCATCTCGATACTCGCGAATTAGGAATTCTGAAAATCAAAACCGATAAGAAAATGCTGGAAGAATATGAATCGAATCCGCTCTACAAGTCTTACGGTATTCGAGCAATCGGAAAACAGAACTCTCAAACCGGCGAGATCGACAAGTCGTCATTGAAGCTGTTGGAAATCATTAATTACGAACGCAAATACAATGAGGATTATCTGGCAGGACTTATCGGAAAAGCAACAAAGAGCTGGGAAGGAATTGGCGACGCCGATGATTGGCTCTCGCAAATGCGTTGATAACCGTTATGAATGTGAATAGCGTCATGTTGGATACGAGCTTCTGTATTCGGCTGCTAAACGAAAAAGATCCGCTTCATAAGAATGTGCTCGGTTTTTATCATCATTTTTTGGAAAATGAATATCGACTTAAACTTTCGACAGTAAGCGTAGCCGAATATTGTGTCCGAGGAATGTTGGACGAATTACCACTGCGAAATATAGAGGTTTTGCCTTTTAATGTTGACCACGCCGTGAAAGCCGGAGAATTTGCGAAGATTGCTTTTGCAAACAAAGAGGCTCTTGATTTCCCTAACCGTTTGATAATCCCCAACGACACAAAGCTCTTTTCTCAGGCTCATATCGAATCTGAAATTACACACTTCGCAACATCGGATGTGGGATGCTTAAAGGTTCTTACTTTACTGAAAGAAAATACAGCCGTTGATTTTGAAGTTATGAACATCAGAGAATCGTATTCGTCAGTTCTTGGGGTTCTGGCCTTGGAGGATTGAAACTTACTTCGCCATTTTGTAGTTGGTTTTAAACATTCAGTGCATTTAATTGATTGATGAAGGGTTGAACTATTCTTTCTTTAGATCGAGAAGCCAAATATTTGACTAATCAGAATCAACAGTAAAATACGGGAGGTTTACACAAGCCAGCCTTTCCGACTGCGTGTAGTTTGGTTCCTGACTTTGCCCAATTAATTCAGAATCATCAGCTATGACAAAGAATGTAAATACAAGTCAAGTCAGGAAGGCGGGCTTGCCCCCGTTCTTTGGCGATATGCAATCAAAACTGAGGGCCGTTTAACAACTTTCAAGTCAGATTTTTGTAGAATTTCCATTTGGGAATATGTAATAATAGATGGAGCCGCACGGTTGCGGTCAGGAATCGATGCTCTGGCGGACAGTGCATCCATCGAACAGCTTTCCCAGCCAATAACTGTGGTAATCGACCTGTTATTGGAACCAGTTTCCCATAACTTCATGTTTTCTAACTAAGAACGTTACCCGGATTTACCAACCTGCACCCGCCGATCCCCTTTACAAAACACCTACCAGAAATGAATACGGATTCGCCGAACACGAGCAGCAAATTTGTGAACCTGTACAACTGGGTCATCATTGTCTTGGGGGCAGGGGCGCTTGCGATCACAATTCCTTTGGTTAATTTGGCGGACTTAGGTTTCCCTTTTTTAATTTTCGGGCTTGTAACGCTGGTCGTCGCATCACGAATCGTCGTCCGCATTCCAAAGATCGACGGACATATCTCGGTTTCGGACACATTCATCTTTCTTTCGATATTGCTTTTCGGCGGCGAAGCCGGAATCATTCTGGCAACGTTTGACGGCGTCGTGGCTTCGGCCCGCCTGGCCAAATCGAAAACCACTTTTATATTCAATATTGCGGTTTACGCCCTTTCCGCATTCGTAACTGTCTGGTCGCTAAGAGTCGTTTTCGGCAGAATGCCCAGCATGGCGCAGCGAGAATTTACGACCGAGTACGTTATCGCAATATGTTTGATGGCGGTTGTTCAGTATGTGGTCAATTCCGGCCTGATCGCCGTCGCGGTCGCTCTTCGCGAAAATAAACCCATCTGGAAAATGTGGGTGGACAGCTTTCTTTGGACCTCGTTGACTTATTTTGCCGGAGCTTCCGCAGCGGGCATAATTGCAAAGCTGGTCGGCATTGTCGGGATCTATGCCTTTCTTGCGGGCTTGCCGATCGTTGCCGTGGTCTATTTTACATACACTACTTACCTGAAAAATGTCGAAGCCGCCGCTCTTCAGGCAAATCTTGCGGAAAAGCACGTTAACGAACTTTCGCATCACATTGCAGAACAGGAACGGATCGCGCAGGCACTAAAGGAAAGCGAGCAGTATTTTCGCAACGCCTTCGATCATGCCGCCGGAATGGCAGTTGTAGGCACCGACGGCAAATGGCTTCAGGTAAATGAATCGCTTTGCAAAATGCTCGGCTATTCCAAGACGGAGCTGCTAAAGCTGACGTTTCAAAATATCACCGACCCTGCCGATCTCGGCATCGACCTTGCACATTTTCAAAGCCTGCTTGAAAACAAAGAGACGACGTATCAACTTGAGAAGCGCTTTTCTCACAAATTCGGTACTACGCTGTGGGTTTTGCAAAGCGCCTCTTTGATACGTGATAACGACGGCAAGCCGCGTCACGTTATTTTTCAGATCCAGAACATATCCGATAGAAAATTGGCCGAGGATCTAATTCGCCACGCCGCATTCCACGACGCTCTTACCGGCCTGCCGAACCGGACGTTATTTACGGACAGGCTCAGCATGGCGATCGAACGGGCGAAGCGCTCATCGGATTTCAAATTCGCGGTGCTTTTTCTTGATCTTGACCGCTTTAAGGTTTTAAACGACAGTCTCGGACATGACAGCGGCGATAAACTATTGGTCGATCTGTCGCGGCGGCTTGAGAAATGCGTCCGCACGGTCGATTCGGTCGCACGTCTCGGCGGAGACGAATTCGTTATTTTGCTCGACGGAATCGTTTCCATCGTTGAAGCCACTACGATCGCCGAGCGGATTCAGGAATCTCTAAAAACGCCATTCGATTTCGAGGGGCAGAAATTCTTTACGACCGCTTCGATGGGTATCGCCTGCTCGACACAGAATTATGAACGGCCTGAGGACGTTTTGCGCGATGCGGATACGGCGATGTACAAAGCAAAATCGGCGGGCAAGGCGCGGCACGAGTTATTTGACAGCCATATGCATACGCGGGCCGTGCAGGCACTGACGGTCGAAAACGAATTGCGTCATGCACTGCAGATCGGCGACATACTTCCGTATTATCAAGCCATTGTGTCGCTCAGATCCGGGGAAACGGTCGGTTTCGAAGCACTCGCCCGTTGGATACATCTCGAACGCGGACTCGTGCCGCCGGCCGATTTCGTGCCGCTTGCCGAGGAATGCGGTCTGATCGTCCCGATCGGCCAGTCGATCTTGATGCAGGCGTGCCAACAGGGTTCGATGTGGTGCGGGCAATTCACGGACCGCGAATTGACGATCTGTGTCAATCTTTCGGCAAAACAATTTAGGCAAACTTCGCTGATATCCGACGTAGAACACGTCTTGAACGAAACTAATTTCAACCCGCGATTTCTAAAACTCGAGATCACCGAGACAATGGTTATCGAAGATATCGTGTCGGCGGTCGAGATGCTCAAACATCTGAAAAAGCTTGGCGTACAGATAGCAATCGACGATTTCGGAACCGGATATTCCAGCCTTAGCTATCTTCACCGATTTCCGTTCGACGCTCTGAAGATCGACCGATCTTTCGTAAAGCGGATGACCAAGGATCGCGAAAGCCGCGGCATCGTAAAAACCATAACGACGCTCGCCCACGAACTGGATAAGGTGGTCATTGCCGAAGGCGTTGAGACGACGGAGCAGCGACAAATCCTCACGGATTTCGGATGTGAACTCGGACAGGGATTCTTATTTTCAAAACCAATAAACGCCGATGCCGCAAGCGAAATATTGATCAGCGAATTGCCATGGGACGAGGTCGAGATATTGTCCGGCCCTTGGATCGATACCGGAGCATCGGTAGAAGAGATCGCGCATCTGATGTGATCTCCTCCAACCCGTTCTTAAGAATAACCGCAAGACGGCTCATGTGTACAAATCGTTTTGTGTGTAACGCGCCGCGCTGTTTTTCTGATAATCTATCTTTGGAACGCAGAGGCAATCGCCGACTAGCAAAAATTTTTATATTCGCGGACGACATGATAGAACTTGTGGGTAATTTGTCGCGGCGAATCTGTGCAACTTTCGATTACGAATTGCGTTTATTAATTGGCTTTTTCGAATATCATCCAGCTCAACGAGATTTGTGGCAAAAAGGTTATCCATAATATTTGCGGTATTGTCGCTCGCGGTTGGAGGACTTGCTCAAAATGCGGCCCTGACGGAAAACGCCGAAATTCCCGGAAGCCTTGTCAATGTCGTTCGGCAGCCTGTAACTGTGCCCAAATTTCTGTCGTCGCCGGTTATCGATGGAAAAACGGATGATGAAATTTGGACGCAGGCGGCCGTTTTGACGGACTTCATTCAGACATCGCCGGGCGATCATATTTCCCCGTCAAGGCGAACGGTAATGTTGATCGGACATGATGAAAAAAATCTCTACGTTGCGTTTAAGTGTTGGGATGAGCGCGATAAGATCCGCGCGACCGTTGTCCAGCGGGACGAAATTTTCGGCGACGATACCGTCGGGTTTTGGCTCGATACCTACGACGATCAGCGCCGGGCTTACTATTTTGGATTCAATCCTTTAGGGATTCAGCAGGACGGCGTCGAGACCGAAGGACAGGGCACTGACTTTGATGTCGATGTTTTGTTCGAATCAAAAGGCGTTGTCGAAGATTGGGGTTGGTCGGTCGAGGTGAAGCTGCCGTTCAAATCGATCCGCTATGTTTCCGGCGAGGGTAAATCTTGGGGATTCAATGCTTCCAGAAGGATAACCCGCGGAAACGGAGAATCCAATTTCTGGGTTCCGCTGCCGCGCGGCGTTCCTGGATTTTTGAACAAATTCGGTAAGATCACAGGTCTTGACGACATCAAAACCGAACGCACGCTCGAAATTATCCCGACATTTACGTTAAAAGAAACAGGCAATCGAATCAGTCCGAATCGATTTTCCAATCCGCCGATCGAACCGGATTTTGGCTTTACGGCGAAATACAGCATCACGCCGAACGTAACCCTGGACATGGCATACAACCCCGATTTCGCCGATACCGAGGCGGACGCACCGGTCGTAGAAGCCAATCAGCGGTTCCCGATATTTTTCTCGGAGAAGCGGCCGTTCTTTCTTGAAGGAGTCGATATATTTAGAACATCGATTCAGGCGGTTTATACACGTCGTGTTGAAAATCCGGACATCGCCGTAAAACTTTCGGGAAAGATCGGGAAGAATTCCTTTGGCGTATTCGGCGCCGTTGACGATCCGCTTTTTAATCCACTTGATAAAAAAGCGTTCGCCGGCGTAGTGCGCCTAAAAAGGGATATCGGCGCAGAATCGAATATCGGATTTTTGGCTACGAGCTATTCGTATCCGTTTAAGCATAATCACGTTGCCGGTTTTGACGGTCTTTGGAAGATAGATAAGCATTCTCAATTTAGCGCGCAAATTTTGGGCTCAACCTCGCGGAAGTTTTTTTACAGCCCCGAAACCGATGAATCGACCTATCAAACCGGAAACGGTGCCAGCTATAGTTATAGGTACAGTTACAATGCAAAAAATTTCGGCTGGGGTGCCGGCGGCAACGGAACGACCGATAAATATCGGGCGGATCTGGGCTTTACCCGCAGGACAAATTCGATGTCGAATTCTGCAAACGTCAATCTAAATTCCGACCCGAAGCCGAAGGCTTTTATCATCCGGAAATTCATTGGAGCAAGCGTTAGCTATCGCAACGATTTCTCGGGTCGTCTTTACGGCTGGGGCGCGGATTTCAACGGCAGCCTTAGCTTTAAAGGCAACGCCAGCTTGGGCGGCGGGTTTTATTTCGGAACCGAAAAGATCTACGAAGAGGAGTTTGGCCCAAAGAGAAATGCCAAACGGCCCGGCACTTTTTTCGGCGCTCCTGAACGCGAGGCGTTTCAATATAGCACCTTTACGTATTTCTTTAAACAATTTAACAAACGGTTTTCCGTGAACTCGAATTTGAGCACTTCGTTCAATAGCTTTGATTTCGATTTTGGCGCCGGGCCTGATTTTCCGCGCGTCAGCCCTGCGGCTCTTGCTCTCGGCCAGGACGCCCCGCTCGACCCGGGTGAGGCGACTGGACTGTTTTTCAGCATTGGAACGGAATTGAAACCGACCGATAACTTTAGCCTTGAAATCGAGTATGACAAATCGAGGCTAACACGAAATGCCACTAAATTGATCGCTTACGATTCGAACAACTTTTCATTTGTTTCGACCTATCAGTTTTCGAGGTTCGTTAATTTGAAGGCTAGAATTTATTACGACACTTTGAGCGATCGCATTTTTGGCCAATACACTTTCGGCTGGACGCCCAGCGTCGGCAAGGCATTTTATGTTGGTTACAACGACAATTCGACATACAAAGGCTACGCATTCGGGCAGCCGCAGCCAGGCTATTTGCAGTTAAACCGCACGTTTTTTATTAAAATGTCCTATCTTTTCAGGAAGAGTATTTAAGAGAAAGCAGATCTCTGAAAGGCGAATAAATTTATCCACGAAACGACACGAAAGAACACTAAATTTCGTGTCGTTTCGTGGATAAATAATTTGCGAGATCGAATTGTTATTCAGCGGCGATCATACATCGAGGATATCGACGAGTTCCTGAACGGCGGCGGCTGATTTTTGGAGTGCGGTGCGCTCGTCGTTTGTCAGGCTGATCTCGATGATCTGTTCGACGCCGTTTTTGCCTAGCTTTACCGGCACGCCGACAAAGAGATTGCTGACGCCGTATTCGCCTTCGAGGAAAACGGCACAGGGTAGAATCTTTTTCTTGTCTTTCAAGATCGCCTCGCACATCTCGACCGCGCCTAAGCTTGGCGCATAATATGCCGAACCCGTTTTGAGCAAGCCGACTATCTCGGCGCCGCCATTCGCGGTTCGAGCGATGATCGCGTCGAGCTTGTCTTTCGCAATAAGTTCGGTGATCGGAATGCCGGCACACGTCGAATAACGCGGCAGCGGCACCATCGTGTCACCGTGTCCGCCGAGAACGAAACACGTAATATTCTCTACCGAAACATTCAGCTCTTCGGCAACGAAGCATCGCATTCTAGCCGAATCCAAAACACCGGCCATTCCCATCACGCGATTTTTTGGAAAACCCGAACGGCGAAACGCGACCTGTGCCATCGCGTCGAGTGGATTCGAAACGACGATGATGAATGAGTTCGGCGAGTATTTCGCAACCTGATCGGTAACCGAACCGACAATGTCCGAGTTTGTTTTGAGCAGATCGTCGCGGCTCATTCCGGGCTTTCGCGGCAGACCGGCGGTGATAATGACTACGTCGGAATCAGCCGTTTCCTCGTAACTATTCGAGCCGACGAGCTTTACATCAAACCCGTCGATCGGCGCCGCCTGCGCAAGATCAAGCGTCTTGCCCTGCGGCGTCCCTTCGACGATATCCACCAACACAACATCTGCAAGTTCCTTGCTCGCGATCCAATGTGCAGCCGTCGCTCCCACATTTCCAGCGCCGACAACCGTAACCTTATTTCTTCCTACAGCCATTCTTGATCCTCTCAATTTATTGATTAATAGAATTTTTAAAATACTCGAATTCTTCGCATTCCGAGAGGAATGCCGAAAAGAGCTTCTGTGAAACTTGTAATCTCCTAAGAATCTTGTTTTCGGTATCTCCGATTAACATGAGAAACGGCGTTATCTTTTCGACCAACCCGTCTCTCTTAACCTGATTCAATATTCCCAAAGTTCCCTTAACAATCAGAGTGTGGCTCTTCGCCATTTTTCTACCCTTTCTATCGTCAATTAAGACGACAGGAATTTGACGCTCAAGGGCCTGAACTATCACTTCCGCTTCACCTCTATCAATTTGCGCTTTTGGATTGGTTTGACGGTCATAAAGCAATTTTACGTTATAGAAATTTCCTATTTCGCAAATCTGCAGAAAAGGGTCATAGTTCTCAATCAGCTCCTTCAGCGTTCGCTTTTGCTTTCCTTTTCTGCCAATTTCTTCTTTTACATATAGAGGGATATGGATAGCGCTATAAAAGAAATTCAGTTTTGTCAAAAGACCACACTTCCATAAATGAATAAAGCAGGAAGCATCAATTATGATCTCTTGTTTTTCAAAGACAGCCGGTGTCATCAATTTTCAGAGAGTTTGGACAATAGAAACAACCCGGCAAAAGTTCCTGCCAAAGCAAAAATAGCATTACGTGTGTTTTTATCTCCAACTTTTTGCTTCAAAAACTGAGATAAGCTTGATTCCATTTCCCAGGGCTTTTCAGGATCAAAAGTAAAGACAGGCGTTCCGTTGCGACTCACCAGCGTTTGGATCGATTTGGATACCAATCCTTTAACAAAAATCGGAATGATTGTTTGGTTTAAAGACAAAGCATAATTTATTTCAGCTTCGAGTGATTTGGACTCGTTCGCTTTTCTGGTTATCAAAACAACTACCGCGTCTGCACCTGCAATCATTTGCTGGGTTAATTGAAAATTTGTTCGTTGCGACTTGTTGGGGACATCAAGCTGCAACCCCTCAGCGGCAGCCAAAGTCTGTAAGCGCCAAACTATCACCATTTCATCGGGTGATGTATTGTGAATTAAAAACACTCTGTACATACTGGCACTTTATATTCTGTCATAATCCTAGCAAAAGAAAAAGCATAAGGCTTTCTTACTGACGCCCACCATTCACTACTTGAGGTTGTTTGCGTTGACTTGGTTTTGGTGATAACTTTCCGATACTCGATCTCAAAATAAAACTTTTCAAAATAATCTGACAAAGATGAAAATGCTTCGCTTCGTAATGTTCTTGCTTTCTGTCTGCCTGATATTTCAGGTTGCTTTATTTGCTCAAATTGATTCTTCGGTTGCCTCCGGCAAAAGACATAAAAAAATTGTCATCCGCAACGCTATGGTTGTGGATGGCAGCGGCAAGCCGGCGGCGGGGCCGTTTGATATTGTTATCGAAAATGACACGATCAAGCAGATCGCGTCGTTCGATCCGGTCGCGGCAAAAGAAAACAGAGCGAGGCGTCCGGAGAAAGGCGATCTCGAAATCGACGCGACCGGGAAATATGTGTTGCCCGGTTTGATAAATCTTCACGGTCATACGCAGGACGAACGCGGCGGCGTTCCACAGCCGGTCGAATACTGCACAAAGATGTGGCTGGCATGCGGCATAACGACAGTCCGCGACGTCGGCGGAAACAAAAAAACACTTGGATGGCGTGAACAGGCCGCTGCAAACAGTCTCGCGTCGCCGAGGATATTCGCTTATGCGTGGTTCAATGAACCGTCGGTGATCGATTCTGAAACGGCGCGTGTGCGCGTCCGCAATATCAAACGCGACGGGTATGACGGAATAAAACTTTATACCGTCGATCGTGACATTATGGCGGCGATGATGGACGAAGCGAACAAGCTCGGGCTTCGCGTTGCGCATCACGTCGGCGTCGAAGAAACAAATGCGTGGGACGATATTAAATTCGGCACGACGAGCATCGAGCATTGGTATGGCATACCCGACGCCGCGATTGAATCTGGGCGACAAAATTTTCCTTCAACCTATAACTACAACAACGAGGTTGACCGGTTTCGTTATGCCGGACGGCTGTGGCGTGAGGCGAATTGGGACAAATTGATGAGCGTTCTCGACGCGATGGTAAAGGCGAACGTCGCGTGGGACCCGACGCTCGATATTTACGACGCCTCGCGCGACCTTCAGCGGGCACAGACCAATCCGGCGTTTGCCGATTATCTTCATCCCGTGCTCGAAGAATATTTTCGCCCGAATCCGGCAAATCACGGTTCGTATTTTATCGGTTGGACATCGACCGATGAAGCGTTTTGGAAGGAAAATTATCGCATCTGGATGAAGGCGCTTTATGAATTCGGAAAACGCGGCGGCGTTATCGGAGTCGGCGAGGATGCAGGATTTATCTATCAGATGTACGGCTTTGGCCTGATCCGCGAGCTTGAACTTCAACAGGAAGCAGGATTTCATCCGTTGACGGTCATTCAACACGCCACATCCAATAACGCCAGGATATTGGGAATGGAAGACAAGCTCGGGCGTATTCGCGTCGGATACAAAGCCGATCTGATCGTCGTAAACGGCAATCCGCTTGAGAATTTTAAGGTGCTCTACCCAACCGGCGTCGATGAGATTCGCGACGGCAAGGTCGTCAAAACCGGCGGTATCGAATGGACGATAAAAGACGGAATTCCATTCCACGTGCCGACCATCGCGAAAGAGGTCCGCGAAATGGTCGCAAAAGCAAGGTTGCAGAAACCTGCACCACAATAACAATGCCAATGAACTGCCACAAAAGGCACAAAGGTCACAAAAAGAGGTCGTTACCAACCATGAGAAAACTTTTTGTGAATTATGTGCGTTTTGTTGCAACGAACTTTTACGTGAATCAACTTTCGAGATTGAAATAAAGAAAAAGCCCGGCGCGCTCTCCCCTTCACACCGGACTCTTTCGTGAATGGCCAGGATAAATCCGAAGCCAAGCTTTGCAGATATGATTGCAAAGGCCGTGCCGCAGTTGCTTTTAGATTAAAAGAACTCTGATTTCCGAATGTTTTTTGGGTTGAACGGTCTGCGGCGAAACTGACGTAGGGAATACGACAAACAATTTCGTCTATCGGCTATACGAAATAAGGTGAAGTTGGTTTATTGCAGAATCGGATGTCCGCCGCCTTTGCTGTGATCTTTGGTCGCCTCGTAACGTCGGCGGTCATTGTGATATAGCACGAGGTGTTCGCCCTCGTATCGGACTATATCTGAAACGCTTTCGAAATTTTTTGTATGCTCGGCGATTACGAATGCGCTCGGATTGTTCGAAACGACCATTCCGGCGGCAAAAATATAACCGCCTTTGTCATAATCCGTTCCTGCATATTGAGCCGCGCCCACGGCAATAGCCGGTGAATACGTGCCATCGGCGCTCTTATGTCGGTCGGCATTCGCAATGAAAATCGTGTAATCGGAATAGTTAAGATTTCGGCGGTATCGATTTTTTCTCGCGACGGCAAAGAGGTCATCGAGGCCATGATCGATCGCTCTAAGCATCTCGGCAGAAGGCTTCCGAACCGAAACTACATTCGCTCCGCTTGGCGTCGTTATGCGATAGCCGAATGTGTCGCCTGTAATTTGCTGCGCCTTTGCGATAACGCTGCGATTCTGGCCAAATCCGACTGCGGCAAATGCGAACAAGATCGATGTCGTGAAAATCAGTTTTTTCATAATCCCAGCCTCCGATGATAATGCGGCAATTACCGTACCAGGAAAAACCTGGCACAGTTCTTTGAAAAACCTCCGCTTTCCTGGAAACTCTTTTGTAAGTCATTGATCCTGTTAGAGCGCAATTGTTTCACACCGTTATCTGCCCGTCCCGGATGGGCTGCTTTGCGGTTCTTAGCTTCTTTGCGTTCCTTTGCGTTACAGCTTTGAATATTGCCGCAGAGTATCGCAAAGATCACGCAAAGTTTCGCGAAGTTTTATTCTTTCAAAAACTGAATCCTATTCTCATCCAGACCTTTAAGATTCTTATTAGAAACTCTTTTGTAAGTCATTGACCCTGTTAAAGCGCAATTGTTTCATCCCGGTATACGCCCGTTACTGTCGGGCTGGGGTGCTTCTTAGCGGACTCTGGAACGTGGATCTCGAAACAGCAATTATTCGTGCATTCGTGGCAAAAAAAGTAGCCACGAATGCACGAATATGAAAGAGTTTCCGACCGTTGCTGATTAAAGTCGCAAAGTTTTTCAAAGCTCTCCAATATTTTATTCGTTCAATTTCCCGGATGATATTCGTGTTCGGTGTGGCCTTTTAGCTGCGATTGATAAAAATACACATCACGCAGATCGCCGTCGGCATATCGTTTCGCCTGATCGTAGAAATGTTTCGATTTGGTGTCGCCTGATTCGCCGCCGGCGGTAACGGCTTTGGCACGCACCGTTTTGCCGAATTCGACGACCGCGACAAAACTGTTGCCGCTCGTGCCATACCATTTTTTTGAGCCCTTATAGGCGCGCGCGCCGAACGAGGCAAGCGAGCCCCAGTTTCCCGATGTAAAGCCGACCGGAATGCTCTGCGCGTCATCAGAAAACGGATGTACGATGTCGGCGGAGATTCGCTGAAAACGGTTGATCTCGCCCCAAGGAGTTTTCCATGTTCCAAAATCCGACTTGAGTTTCTCGGACGCGGCCGCAAGCGATTGAAGCAATTGTTCCGGCGTCGCTTTTTTAGCGATGTAGTCTTCGAACGACATATCCGCTCGGCCCGCGTCGCCTGCGATCTTTCGAACTATGTCTTCGCCCCAAAATATGGCAAGCGATGTTGCGACCGAATCGGTTGACCAGCGGCGATCCCATTTGCGGAGCACTTCGATTTGCTCGGATAAATTTCCTCTTAACGGATTCGATTCTGGCGTCTCGTCCCACGCTTTTAGAAGCGCCGGAAGCGGCTTTTCGAACCACGGCAGATAGCTGTCGTAGGCGGCGGCGTTAAGCGATTCGAGCGTGAAATCTTTCTTATTTTCAAGCACCATAACCGCGTGGCGACCGCGTGCCGATTCGCGCCCCGAATCGACATACGCCGGGTAATCTTTCTGTTTTAAACTGCTCGAACCGCCGGCCGCCCAGGGCCAATCGTTGCTGTTATAAATCCATCCGGTCGCCGGATCGATCAGATTCGGCGATTCATCAACTTCGAGAAGCCCTTTCCAATCCGTCGCCGGATCGCTGCCGTCAACAGGTTCTGTCCAGTCGAATTTAGGATCGCGTCGCGGTATGAAATTGGCGTGAAAATATGCGATGCTGCCGTCGGCGTCCGCGTAGATCGTATTATTCGAAGAATTTGCATGAAGACCCATAACCGCTTTGAATTCTTTCAAATTCCTGGCTTTGGTTCGCGTGTATGACTGCGTGAGTGCCTCAACGGGTCGGTTCATCAAGCCTATTGACAGCCATTTATCTTTTACGGACGCGATAATCGGGCCGTGGTGAGTTCGATAAGTCGTGAATATTTTGGTTGAGGGGCCTTTCGGCGTTTTGTAACGAACTTCGATCTTTGACACAGTTAGCGGACGTTCTTCCGAACCGTGTTTGTAAAAGTATTTATCGCCTTTTTTTACGACAGTTTCGAGAAAGGTGTCAATCGCATCGACTGCGCTCGATGTGTGCATCCAGCCGCAGCGTTCGTTAAAGCCCTGATAGATAAAAAATTGTCCCCACGTAACGGCGCCGTATGCGTTCAGGCCTTCGTCGCTTGTCATCTGCAATTCCGAGCGAAAGAAAAAGGACGTGTGCGGATTTATCAGCAGCAAGGCGTTTCCATTTTTTGTATTCTTCGGCGCGATCGCAATGCCGTTCGAACCGGTCGGTTCGGCGAGAGGATCGTCGGTTTGTTTTAGAGAAACCGGCGACGGCTCAGGTTGATAAAATGCGCGAAGCCCTTCGAGCGAAACCCTTTCAATGTCTCCGCCGATGCTGCCTTCCGAAAACGAAAGCGCCATCCACGGTTCGAATTTCGTTATCACGCGCGGCTTTACGTTTGGGTTTTTGTAGAGATAAAAATTCAATCCATCGGCCCATGCGTTCATCAATTTTTGCAACGATTCGGGGCTTTTGTCGTATTGAGCTTTGAGTTCAACCGGATCGATAAATAACTTCTGCCGCAGATCGCTCCAGATCGCAGATTCGCCTTCGGCCTCCGCCAATCGACCAAGCGAATTTAGATAATTCGTCTCAACGCGATTAAAATCATCCTCTGCCTGAGCATAGATCATCCCAAAAACCGCATCGGCGTCTGTTTTCCCTTTCACATGAGCGATTCCCCAATCGTCGCGCGTGATCGTAACATCACGCGCCTGCTGCTCCCAGCGTTTTAGTTCAGCATTTTGTGCCTGTGTCCCGATTGTAAAAACGGCGATGGCAAAGAGCATTAAAACATTGATTCTGGTAAGAAAATTTTTCATAAAATTTAAGCGTTGTGCAGACCCGGATTTTGGCGGAAGAAAAATTTTGTTAGCCGCAAAAAATCGCAAAAAGCGCAAAATGGGATGAGGGAAGAATGCCGGCAGATGTTCCTACCGAAGTTTTTTATTTTGAGCCTTTTGTTCATTTTTGCGGCAATTCGATCGGCGATTTCGTGCATTCGCTCATATCCGACTTTAGCGAGCCAGAGTTTTATCGGCTCGGCCTTTGGGCTTGGGACGGATTGGACAAGGCGCAGAATAGTTTCGGGATCTGCCGCGTCGGTGAACCGCATTTTGCCGTCTTCAGCGGGCATTTTCAACCGGTTACAATTTGTAACCGCTTCACTTCCTTCTTTTTTGAGTCTGTTTTTCAGCACCTTCCAGTAATTGCGGGCAGCCTGAAAATCCGGCTGCTGCGTGAGAACCTGCACAATATCCACGACCGAAAAATACCACTTTCCGGTTTCTTCGTCGTAGCTGCGTCTGATCTTATGTCCTTCAAATATGGCGAGGTCGGTTTTCATTTAGATAGGCTCATCGCAAAATGGTGCTGAGGGCGGGAATCGAACCCGCACGCCCCTAAGGACACAGGATTTTAAGTCCTGGGCGTCTACCAATTCCGCCACCCCAGCATTCCTTTCGAGATTAGCACACGCATTTTGAACTTCAAAGACGACGGGAGTTTTCCGAAATGCGTAAAGAAAAGCAATGCGCATATGTTAAGATTTCCTACGCGGGAAGATATATGGAACAGTATCTCTGGCTATTTTGGATCGCACTCGGCGTGGCTCTGATCGTCGCCGAAATTTTTACGCTCGGATTCGTGCTTTTTTGGTTCGGTCTCGGAGCACTTGCAGCGGCTTTAGCAGCGATGGTCGGAGCCGGCCCGATCATTCAATTTGCCGTTTTCTCGGGCGTATCCATTGGCCTTACCGTAATGTCTCGAACCATACTTGCTAAATACTTCTCACAGCATGAAGGAGATACGGTAAAAATGGGTGTCGATTCCCTGCCAGGTCAGATCGGAACTGTAACAAATTCCAGCTCTGGAGCCTTAAATGAAGGTGCGGTTAGAGTTTATGGTTCTGTTTGGACGGCGTTTCCGATTGACGAAAACACAAAGCTGATTGAGGGTGAAAAGGTTGAGGTTGTTTCGTTAAAAGGCTCGTCGATTGTCGTCAAAGCGGTTCGCAACGAGCTTCCGGGCTGGCGTAACGACTAATCCATCTCGGCGGTATCTTGATCCTCGGTGCTTTGATCAGCCGTGTCGTGAATATTTCCAAGATCGATCAATTCAAGCTGGAGTTCTTCGCCTGCCGGCTCAGGCAATTCGTCCCCCAACAATTTCGCGATAACGACCGTGATATTGTCCTCGCCGCCGTTCGCATTTGCTTCTTTTACGAGCTCTGCGCAGGCTTGCTCAAGCGAATCATAATTCTCTACAACGATGCGCTGCATATCGGCAGCAAGCACTTTATTCGAAAGGCCGTCGCTGCAAACCAAAACCACATCGCCACGCGAAGGTGAGAGCCTTGCCGAAACCGGATAAATTTCGTTTTGAGCGCCTAAAGCCTGAAGGATGACGTTTTTCAGAGTATGGGTCTCGGCCTCTTCCGCCGAGATCTGCTGTGCGTCGATCAATTGCTGAACAAGGGATTGATCTTTTGTGATTTGATAGATCTTTCCATCGCGAACCAGATAGGCGCGGCTATCGCCGACCTGAACAACGTCCACGCCGCGCGTCGTAACGCCGATTCCGGTAAATGTCGCCCCCATTCCCTGAAACTGCGGATCGGTGCGACCCTGATCGTGCACAAGATGATTAGCGTAAAGTGTAGCGTTGTATAGCTTTGCGACCAGATTGTATTCGTAAGCCTCAGGCGTAAGCGTTTCGTCGATGTCCTGATTCAAAAGCCGCTCGCAGACGCTTTCGACAGCCATTTTACTCGCAACTTCGCCGGCAAGAGCTCCGCCCATCCCATCGGAAACCGCGAGTACGATGCCGTTGTCGTCAACATCGAAATTCTGGCTTTCGATGACGAATTCACCGTCGCTTTGTTCGCTGGTCCAGGCGCGCGCTCCCGTAACGTTCAAGAGAAGATAATTATCTTCGTTTCCGCGACGAACGCGGCCAACATGCGATGTGGCATGTACTTCGACAGAACTCATAATTTACATAGGAAATAATTGACGATTGACCGATGGCAAACGTCGAAATTCCACGATTTTATATGTATCAATTCATCGCCTGATCCAGGTCGGCGATAATATCTTCAACGTCTTCTATCCCGACCGAAATTCGGACGAGACCGTCGGTAATTCCCAGTTGTTCCCGTGTTTCCGCTGGAACGGATGCATGCGTCATAGTTGCCGGATGCGAGATCAATGTCTCAACTCCCCCAAGGCTTTCGCCAAGAGTACATATCTTGACGTTTTCCAAAACGCTTTTTGCATTATCAAGGCTGCCCATTTCAAATGCAACCATACCACCGAATCCGGTTTGCTGCCTTTTAGCAAGTTCATGCTGTGGATGCGAAGCGAGACCGGGATAATAAACCTTTTGCACTTTCGGATGTTCGGCCAAAAAGTTCGCGACCATACGACCGTTTCGGTCATGCGCTTCCATTCGAACGGCAAGCGTTTTGGTCCCGCGCAGGACGAGAAATGAATCGAAAGGCGAAAGGATTGCCCCGACACTGTTCTGAACAAAGCCGATCCATTCGGCGTCTTTTTCGTCATTCAGCGCCACAAAACCGCCGACGCTGTCCGAATGTCCGTTGAGATATTTTGTGGTCGAATGAACGACAATGTCCACGCCGTGCTCGATAGGCCGCTGAAAATACGGCGACATAAAAGTATTGTCGCACACAACGCGCGCTCCGCGTTCGTGCGCAAGTTTCGAGACCGCTGCAAGATCGGTAACCGTCATAACGGGATTCGTCGGCGTTTCGACAAATACCATCTTCGTATTCGGTTTAAAAGCGGATTCGACGTCTTCGATCTTTGAAGTATCGACAAGCTCGAATTGAACACCGTAATTCGAAAGTATTTTGGAAAAAAGGCGATAAGTGCCGCCGTAAGTGTTGTCGCCGAGAATAACGTGGTCGCCGCCTTTAATAAGTTTCAGCACCGAATCGATCGCGGACATGCCGGACGCAAATGCAAAGCCGAATCGCGCATTCTCAAGCGCTGCAATGTTGCGCTCAAGCGCCGACCGAGTCGGATTCTGCGTTCTCGCGTATTCGAAACCCTTGTGTTTGCCAAGAGATTCCTGAGCGTAGGTCGAAGTTTGGTAGATCGGAACACTAACCGCACCGGTGGCGGTGTCAGGTTCGTTACCGGCATGTATGGCGATTGTCGCAAAACCCATATGTGAGCAAGGAAGTTCTATCGTGAAGACAACCTGGTTATTCTATATCGTATAGCAAAGATTGGCTAATATGAAGCTGAAAAAAGTTTCGTCAGGTTATATTTTTATAGAGCTTTGAAAAACTTTGCGACTTTAATCCGCCACTGCCGGAAACTCTTTCTTATTCGTGCATTCGCGGCAATTTTTTTGCCGCGAATGCACGAATATTTGTTGTTTCGATTTTGATGGCTCAGCTCTTTCCAAATAGCGGATAGTGTATAGCGAAAATCGAATAGTGGAAATCGATTATTCGCTTTTCGTTATTCCATATTCACTATTTGGGACCGGATTTCCTATTGCCTAATCAGGGATTATGAAATTCGTGATTTCATAAGTTGAACTTCGTCTGTGGTTCGTGCAAACATACCAAC
>JBOGOW010000013.1:8147-20927 GCA_050748285.1 Pyrinomonadaceae bacterium | reverse complement strand
CAAATTACTAAATCGCCTACTAAATAGCGGCAATAGTAAAAAGCCGCGGGTCTTTTGTGCAGCAAATGTGAATTTATGGATGCAAGTGATTTACGGGAATTTATTGAATTTGTAAGGAGTATGTGTGTTATTCGTCTTTTAGTGATTAACTACCCGATTTCGTTCGGGGAATGCAAATAATCAGTTAAAGACGCGTCAACCATTAATAGAAGGCATGACAAAAGAATCAATTGATATTTTTCTTATCTGCGACTATTCGATCTTCAGGACGGCGCTCCGAATGTTGATCGAATCGGAAGATCGCCTAAACGTGGTTGGCGAAGCGTCGATCGCCAAGTTGTCGCCAGATATGATCCTCAAAACCTCCCCCGATCTGATTCTTTGCGATCTTTCGACTTTTGGAGAGAAAGCACTTCTCGAGCTGATAACACCGGAAACAGAAGATATCCCGATCTTGGTGATCACGCGAAATAATGAAATTGAGTTTTATCAGCATTGCCTAAAGCTCGGAATCAAGGGGTTGGTTTCGAAGCAGAATGGAGTCGATGTGCTTTACAAAGCCATTGAAAAGGTTTGCGATGGCGAATTTTGGTTCGATCGGTCGATTATGGCTGAAACCATCCAGCATATGATCAACGAAAAGCAGTCCATTGCCGATAACCCGGCAGTACAAAAGTTAAATGGGATGACGGATCGAGAAAAACAGGTAATCGAACTTATCTGTAAAGGATTAAAAAATAAAGGAATAGCGGAAAAGCTGTTTATCACCGAAACCACCGTCAGACACCATTTAACATCGGTCTTTAACAAGCTTGAGGTTGCCAGCCGTCTGGAACTTGTAATTTATGCGTTTAAGAATAAGTTGGTCAAACTGCCGACGAATCACACGAATTTCGAAACAAACGGAGTCGATTCCAGAAGTGCTTATAGCGTTGGTGCTTAAGAAATTGGATTTATCTTGAATTGGGTCTTTCTAAAGAAAGGTAAAAGCGGGTAGGTCAGGATTTACTACCCGGATTGGACAGGTAAAACGTAAAGTTGATTATTAGAATGACAGATTAGAAAGCTGCTCTTGAATCGTGAGCATTTAATTTGAACTGCCGGAGTTTTCCGGTTTCCCCAAACCGGGGTTTTAGTGTACATCTCGTAATCACTCGGGGGCATTCGTGTTTGAATTTATGGACAAAGAAGCAATTATTAAAGAAAAGAAACGAAAAGCAAAGGAGCAACGGAAACGGAAGAAAAATGCCATGGTCCTCTGTAAGGACGGGAGGACTTACTGGACCACCCAAGCTCAGTTTTGGCAATGGGTTAGAGACAACGTCGTGGTAAAGATCGGGGACGGGCCGCTTCAAGGCAAGTTTCTCCGCGAGAACGAGGAATTTAATGTTGTGTTAAGCAACACTGTATTAAACTTGAGATGTCCTAATCATCTCCATGAAGCACTTATGTCCCGCAGACGGGCTTTGCAATAAAATATTTCGAATGCGTCAAGTTTATGTTAAGGAAGTCAGCAGTCATGTATAAACGCAGTTCTTATAGAAGACTCACCATATTCGTTTTCTTAATTGTCAGTGTGGCAGCGATCTCGGCATCGGCCCAGATCGATACGCTCGGCGGGCAGTCGGAAGCGACCGCGAATCGCAACCAATATTATCAAATTGGGCCGGGCGACGTTATAGATGTTGTCGTAAGTCAGAACGCGATGTTATCGCGAACCGGAATACGGGTAAATAATCAAGGTCTTGTTCAACTGCCAATGCTTGACGAGGAAGTAGCGGCCGCATGCCGGACCGAGCGCGAGTTGGCGGAGCAAATCAAGGAAAAGTATAAAAAATATCTGCTAAATCCGTACGTCATTGTTGCGGTGCAGCAGTTTAATTCTACTCCGGCTGCCATGATAGGAGCTGTTAAATCTCCAGGTCGTTTTCAAATGCAAAGGCCGGTGAAAATGCTCGAGTTGCTGACATTAGTCAATGGGCCGAGCGAAAAAGCAGGCAACAACATTGAAATAATCAGGAACCGAAGTCTGCCGTACTGTGATGGATCCAATCTGGTCGTCGCCGAAGGTGTGGACGATGAGCTTATTTCGATCAATCTTGCAGACACGATGAAAGGCGTTGAGGGATCGAATCCCTATGTCCAGGCCGGAGACATAATAAGGGTCGGCGAGGCCGATCAAACCCGCGCTTATATCACCGGCAGTGTAAAAAGCTCAACCGTGATAAATCTTAATGAGCCGGTAACACTAACGCAGGCGATCGCCATGGCCGGTGGTCTTGCATCGGGAGCGCAATCCGAAAAAATCTTGATACGACGCCAAATCGAAGGTTCCGTAAATCGGACCGAACTATTTGTAAACCTTAAAGAAATTAATCAGAGAAAAAAGGACGACATCCTGCTTAGACCTAACGACCTGATCGAAGTTGCCGGTCCCGGAAAAATTTCATCATTTTTACAAACGTTGATTCCGTCGCTAACGCAGCTCCCAATAAGGGTAATTCCTATTCCTTAGGAGGGCTCAAGGCAAAATAAATCAACTTTATAGATTTACATAACCTCAAGTTATAAGCATCGTGAAAAAAAATTCATTAACAACTACCGATCAAAGTTCTATACAGGCTCCGCAAATTATTTTGGATCCTGATTCGGGATATGGCTACGAATATCAAAATACTGGAAACTCCGGATCGCAAAAGCATCAGATAAGAAAATTTCTTTCTGTTCTTCTAAGATATTGGCTTCTTATTTTTGCTGCCGTTTTGCTCGGAACAGCCGCCGTATTATTTTATGAAGCTCAGAAATCGGATTTTTACGTCGCGACTACCACAATTCAGGTAAACAACGAGACAAATCCCGCAGCCGGAGGCGGTAACGGTAGTTCGATAGTGCTCAGCCAGGGGTCTGATCCCGCATATTTTGCCACGCAGCTAAGAATATTGGAAAGCTCGGGGTTGCTGCGTCGAGTAGTGAAGGCGATTGATCTTGAACATAATGACGCATTCCTAAATTCGGAAAAAAGGAATAAGCGGAATGCATGGCAAAATGTGCTTCGGTTATTCGGATTGTACAAGCCCGCCAGGACAGTCAGTGAGCCGACAGTCGATTCGAAAAAAGCCGGTGATCTGGAACTTAGTCGTGAAACTGAAACGGAACTGGACCGTCAGGCAGACAAATTGGCTCCTTACGTTGCGGCACTGAAGCGCAATCTGACGATTTCTCCGGTTAAGGACTCGAGAACAGCTTCCAAGGAAACGCGCTTAATTGATATACGATTTCAACATTCGGATCCGGTGATTACCGCAAAAGTGACAAACGCGATTGCGGATATTTACGTCCTTCAGAATCTTGAACGAAAAGTTGAAACAAATGCGAGCGCCAGCGAATTCCTGGAAAAACGGGTTGCCGAACTGCAAAATCAGATTCGCACACGCGAAGAAAGGCTGATAAATTACTCGAAGGATAATCAGATTATTTCGCTTGATTCCAATCAGAACACTGTTGTACAGCGTTTGGGCTCTCTAAACTCTGCTCTCGCATCAGCCGAGAACGAACGTATTGCCGCCGAAGCTGCTTATCTTGCTGCAAAACAAAACCCGATGTCCGACGTGGTTGCAGAAGGCAGTGATCCCCGTACTTCGGGGCTTGAAAATCAATTAGCCGGCCTAAGACAACAGCTAGCCCTACTCAAGACAGAATATACCGACGAATGGCCGGAAGTTCAACGCATTAAAGGTCAGATCGCGCAGATTGAAAACGAACTTAAAACAAATAAGAAAAGGGCCCAAGACACACAGGCGTCAATGCTCGAACAAAAATATCGCGAGGCCGCGGCAAAAGAACGTGAACTGCGAAGCAATTTCGACGTTCAGCGAAACGCGGTTCTTGCCCAAAACGAAGCGGCCATCAACTATCGCATAATTCAGCAAGAGATCGACACGAACAGGTCTATGTTGAATAGTCTTCTGCAAAAATCAAAAGAAACCGATGTCATCCTGAACGGCACGCCAAATAATGTGCTTGTTTCGGACGTGGCAACGGTTCCGCAAAATCCCAACGGACCGCAGAGAGCAAAGAATATATTTATTGCCCTTTTTACATCGTTGTTTGTTGGAATCGGTCTGGCGTTTGCGGCAAACTGGCTGGATGATCGAATTCGTTTCCACGACGATATACAAAGTGAAGTCGGACTTCCAGTCGTTGGGATGATACCCGGAATACATAAACGTAAGTTGATAAGAGCATTTTCATTACCTCGACTATTGGGCGGCGGGCATAACGGAAAAGCAAAAACGCTTCCAAAGAATTTTGATCAGCCAATAGTGATCGAAGCATTTAACGAGGTACGTGCATCGCTGATTTTGTCGTCGGAAAACATAGTACCCCAAACGGTATTGGTAACTTCCGGACTGCCGAACGAAGGAAAGACGCTTACGTCTTTAAATTTAGCAAAGTGCCTGGCGCAGTTGGGAGGAAAGGTGTTGTTGATCGACGCCGATCTACGATGCCCGCAAATGCACGTTATAAACGGGATCAATAATGAAATCGGGCTGAGCAGTTTATTGACGTCGAAGACAACCTGCCGCGAAAGTATTGATCGTGCAATTTCACAACAAATATCGGCGAATCTCGACGTCTTGACCTCAGGACCGACTGTGCCTGATCCCGCGACTCTATTGAGTTTGAGCAAATTGCGAAAAGTTATTGAGCTTCTCGGCAATGAATATCGGTATATAGTGATCGATTCGCCGCCGGTACTTTACTTTGCAGACAGCATTTTGCTTGCCAACAATGTTGACTCGGTTCTTATTGTCGGACGAATGAATTTCAGCTCGGCTGAATTTTTAACCCTTGCCAAGAACAAGCTTCAAAACGTCAATGCAAATATTGTAGGAGTGGTGCTCAACGATGTGCCTATAAAGAACCATAGATACAGCAATTACGGCTATTATGTAAACGATACTGTAATCACAAGCACCAATGGGAATGGGTCACTGAGCGGGAATGGAAATGGCACCGTGCACCGGAACGGCGGCAACATTCTTGATTTGGAATGATCGATTCAAAATTCCAATGGGTGGTTGAAAAACGATCTTGACCCGAAATCACTCCGAGCCCGGAACAACATAAACCGACAATTCGAAAGATGCAGCGAAATTTTCGTGATGACTGTTTGAGCAGCCTTAAAGTGCCGTTTCCCAAAGGACGGTGCTTTATCGTCGCTGAGGTTGCTCAGTCGCATGACGGCAGTTTGGGCATGGCACATTCGTTTATCGATGCGATCGCCAATGCCGGTGCGGACGCGGTAAAGTTTCAAACACATATCGCAGCCGAAGAAAGCACGCCTAACGAACCCTGGCGCGTAAAGTTCAGCAAACAGGACGCAACCCGATATAAGTATTGGCAGCGAATGGAATTTTCCAAGGCCCAATGGCTTGGTTTGAAGGAACATGCTGACGAACGCGGTTTACTTTTTATGAGTTCGCCGTTTTCGGAAGCCGCGGTCGATCTGCTTGCTGAGATCGGGATGAAAGTTTGGAAGATTCCGTCGGGCGAGATCGGAAGTCTTCAATTGTTGAACAAAATCGCAGCAACGGGCGACCCGATCATTATGTCATCGGGAATGAGCGATTGGGACGAACTGGATGCCGCAGTTGAACTCGGAAAACGTGGCGGAAATCGGCTCGCCGTCTTGCAGTGCACCACTGCGTATCCTTGTCCGCCGGAGTCCATCGGCCTTAACATGCTTGATGTTTTGAGGAAACGGTATGATGTGCCCGTCGGATTGTCCGATCATTCGGGGAATATCTTCGCCAGTTTGGCAGCAGCCACACTTGGGGCTGAGGTTTTGGAGATACACGTTGCTTTGAGCCGCGAGATGTTCGGTCCTGATGTAAAGGCGTCCGTAACGACCACCGAACTAGCTCAGATGGTCGAAGGTTGTAGGCATATTGAGAGGATGCTCGACTCGCCGGTGGATAAGAGCGAAATGGCCGGAGAAATGTCCACTCTGCGGTCTATGTTCACAAAGAGCATAGTTGCCGGAACCGATCTTAGCGCCGGGACAATTTTAGCTCCCGAACATTTGAAATTGAAAAAACCGGGCAACGGTCTGCCGGCCGGTCGTTTGCAGGAAATCTTGGGCAAGACTCTGCTGCACGATGTCCATGTTGACGATCTGGTGTTGCTTGGAGATATTGCGTCCTGAAATAAACCAAACCAATGCGAAAAATTTGTGTCGTTGTAACTGCCCGGCCGAGCTATAGCCGGATAAAAACTGCGCTTCGGGCGATTCAGGAACATCCCGATCTTGAACTCCAATTGGTAGTCGCCGCCTCAGCTCTGCTCGATAGATACGGCACCGCCGTCAATTACATCGAGAAGGATGGCTTCAAGATAGATGCACGTGTTTATATGGTGCTCGAAGGCGAAAATCCCGCTTCGATGGCAAAAACGACCGGGTTGGGAATGCTCGAACTTGCTACTGTCTTTGACAATCTCAAGCCCGATGTTGTTGTCACGGTTGCGGATAGATTTGAAACCCTGGCGACTGCCGTAGCCGCGGCTTATATGAATATTCCGGTAGCGCACATCCAGGGCGGCGAGGTTACAGGTTCGATCGATGAGAAGGTTCGCCATGCGGTGACGAAACTCGCCGATCTTCATCTCGTAGCCACCCAGGGCGCCGGTGAACGAGTTAAAAAAATGGGCGAAGAGGACGGGAAAGTCTTCGTTACCGGCTGCCCGTCGATCGATCTTGCGGCGGAAATTGCTGATGATCCGGTTTTAAACTTCAATCCATTCGATCGTTATGGAGGCGTCGGTAATCTTCATGAATTGGTCAATGGTTATCTTGTAGTAATGCAGCATCCGGTAACGACGGAGCACGAAAAGGCACGACAGCACGTTTGGGAAACGCTCGAAGCAGTTTATGAAATGAACATGCCGACGCTTTGGTTTTGGCCGAATGTCGATGCAGGTTCCGATGGGACTTCGAATGGGTTGCGCACATTCCGTGAAACATACAGACCCGAAAACATGCACTTTTTCAAGAATATGGAACCGACGGATTTTTTGCGGCTTTTATACAGCAGCAAATGTTTGATCGGGAATTCAAGCGTCGGTATCCGCGAGTGCTCATATTTAGGAGTTCCGGTGGTAAACATCGGCACCCGCCAAATTGGACGCGAGCGCGGTCAGAATGTGGTCGATGTTGGATATGACAAAGGTGAAATCCTCGCCGCAATTCGCCAGCAGACCAGTAACGGAAGATGCAATGCGGATAAACTGTATGGTGATGGAAACGCGGGTGAACGCATCTCGCAGGTTCTTGCCAATGCCCCCTTGGAGATCGAAAAGAGGCTGACTTACTAGCAGATTGTTATTAGAGTCAATGAGAGTTTTAGGAATCATTCCGGCACGCGGCGGGTCGAAAGGAGTTCCGCGAAAAAATATTAAGGAACTGTGCGGTAGACCGCTGTTGGCGTACACAGCTGAGTCAGCTAAAAACTCCAAACGTCTGACACGAACTATTTTAAGCACCGAAGACAAAGAGATCGCTGATGTCGGACGTGCCTTCGGCGTCGATATCCCATTTATCAGGCCACAGGAATTAGCGCAAGACGATACTCCGACGTTCGACGTCGTGCTGCAAGCAGTTAACGAATTGGAATCTCGGGGCGAATTTTATGATGCTATTTGTCTTCTTCAGCCGACCAATCCGCTTCGACGAGCTGAAGACATTGATCGCTGCATTGAACTGTTGGAAACATCTGGTGCCGATTCGGTGATAAGTGTATTGCCGGTTCCTGATACGTATAACCCGAAATGGGTTTACTGGCAGAACGAACACGGCGAAATGGAGTTGAGCACAGGCGAAAGCTCGCCGGTTACTCGTCGTCAAGATCTTCCGCCCGCGTTTCATCGGGAAGGCTCGATTTATGTTACGCGACGGAATGTACTCGACGATTACGGAAATCTTTACGGAACCAAGGTGCACGGTTACGAACTTGAATCCCAGTATTGCGTGAACATAGACACGGCTGAAGACTGGAAATTAGCTGAGAGGATGATTAGCGGCAGCGCTTTAGCGTCGGCGAATTGTAATTAGAAACAATAGGCGTTTGTTTTACTAAACGACAACAAAAGTGATTGTTGTCAATCTTAACCAAAAATCAAAATTAAGAAAAAAGAGGACTCGATCATGTCAAACGCAAACGGAAATCTTGCACAAACAAATCAGATTGCTTCCGCTCTTTCGAAACGGATCTTCAATCATCAGACAAACGAATTCGAAGAGAAGTTTAACCGACTTCCATTCCCCGTTTCACATAACCTTGCAGGTCATCCGCTGTTTGAATTGCCGCGCCTTGTAGAGTTAGCAAAATTTCTGTGGACTCTTGCAGGACACAAAGTTGTGTTTCAGGAAGGAGGGGCAGCTTTCGCAGACAGGTGGGATGAAATCCCGACAAAAGCTCTCTCATTCATAAAGGGAATCAACGAAATACAGGATTCGAACTCATGGGTATTGCTTAAAAGCGTTCAGGAAGACCCAGAATATCAAGCCTGCCTTGACTTGTTTGTTGCCGAACTTTCGGAACTGACTAATGTCGATCTCAAGAAGGAGATAACCTGGATCGATGGTTACGTCTTTATTGCGTCGCCGGGTGCGGTAACGCCTCACCATATCGATCACGAGAGTAATTTTCTGCTTCAGATTCACGGCGACAAGAATCTAAATGTTTGTGATCCCGGGGACCGCTCTGTTCTGTTCGAAGAAGAAATAGAAAGTTATTATGCTGGCGACCTAAGTGCTGCGGCCTTTAAATCAGTGAGTCAAGAAAAGGCCTATGTTTTCCCGATGAAACCGGGAACGGGTGCACATATTCCGTCAAAAGGGCCGCATTGGGTGCGAAACGGAGATGATTATTCGATCTCATTCAGCATCAACTTTTGTATGCGAAAGACCGACGTTAAATCAAGGGTCTATCAGTGCAATCATTATCTTCGAAAGCTGGACTTTGCCCCAACGCCTCCCGGCCAGTCAGCGATTAAGGATTGGGTAAAAATAATGGCGTTGGCTCGGCTGGGCAAAAGCAAATCAGCCAATAAGTATGAGCTGCTTAGACAGAATTTGAAACGACTCGATGGTATTTCGCGGGTCGCCGGAAAAGTGCTGAGGCGTCCAACACATCCTGACTTGGACACAGTGAAAGGCGATGAGGAACACTCAAGGAGAAAATACAATGAGCGTTATTGAATCTACGCTGGATCCCGTGAATTCGCCGGACACAGCGAGTTCGATCGTTGACGAAGTGGCTTCCGATGAACGCGATCGGATGCTTGCCTCCCAATCGTTTAGATTCCGTCATCAATTGGGCGGTCATCCATCGATGGGCATGCCGGAGATCCGAAATTTGGTAGAGCAAATGTTGGCCGAACAGCTTTTCGACCAGATTTTCTACAAAACCGGCAAGGCTATGGCTGTGGGCCGATACAGCGATGCAGAAAGTTCGAAAGATATCGTCAAGGTAATTGAAAATATGAGCACCTCGGGCACATGGCTGCGATTGACTCGCGTTGACGAAGTTACCTCGCAGTTTAATGAGATCGTCGAACGATTATACAACGACCTGTCGGAGCTTTATCAGCAAGACATTAAGTCTCGTGCTATGCGGACGTTCGTAACCTTGTTTATATCTTCACCGGGCGCCTACACGAATTATCATATGGATCACACGTGGAATTTTCTTCTCCAAATCAGCGGACGGAAAGAGGTTCATCTTTATGATCCGTTCGATCAGGATGTATTGACGCAGAAGGACAAGGAGGGCTGGTATATGAAAAACTTCACAATCAGTCCAAAAGCCATTGCGAAAGATATCGTATATGATCTCGGCCCGGGTGATGGCGTGCATCATCCGGTTAATGCTCCGCATTGGGTTCAGAACGGCAAAGAAATTTCGATTTCACTTTCGCTCGGTCTGTGTCTTCACGAATCAAACCGCGACGCAAAGGTCTATCAGGCAAACTATCTGATGAGGAGATTCGGATTGAGGCCGACGCCGCCGCACCGTTCGGAATGGCGTGATCGGATAAAGTCCTCGTTCATTTCGCTATGGTCGGACCGAAACTCCGAGAGCCTGAACGGGGCAGTTTTTTCCGGTGGAGACCGCCTGAGCCGGTTTTTGAGAATTGCTCCGTCCGAACAGAACCAATACGAACCAAAATAATGAAGCAGAACGCCTCGACAAAAGGATTTCTTCCCCGCGAGGGACAGCGTGAGAGCGTACATGCGCTCGGCGCGTGCGCTCACACGCTTTTCGAGCAACAGGCGTTAAAAGCGCCGGATGAAGTGGCAATTGTTTGCGGCGATATTTCCCTGACATATGAGCAGTTGAATCGTAAAGCCAATCGCGTTGCCCATCAACTGCTCGCACTCGGTGTTGAACCGGAAACGATTGTCGGGGTTTCGATTCCGAGATCGATAGAACAGATCGTTAATATTCTCGGCATTTTGAAAGCCGGCTGCGCGTATTTGCCGCTGGATCCTGATGATCCAAAGGAACGTCTGGCAGCAATTATCCGAGATGCCAAAGTATCGTTTCTGCTGACCAAATCGGCTCTGCACGGGCGATTCCCAATTGACTCCGCAAAGATCATTTGCATAGACAGCGAGCAGTTGGGAGATGAAAATTCCGAAAATCCCAACCTTCCAACTACGGTGAACAACCTTGCTTACGTAATGTTTACGTCCGGATCGACCGGACGGCCGAAAGGCGTGATGGTCGAGCACCGCTCGATTGTGCGGCTGGTGAAAGGTGCTGATTACGCCGACTTCGGTGCGAACAATGTGTTCCTGCAGTTTGCACCGGTTACGTTCGATGCATCGACGTTCGAGATTTGGGGTGCGCTGCTAAACGGTGCACGGCTCGCGATTATGCCTGAGGGAGTTTCGTCGCTCGCTGATCTCGGAAACGCGATAAGTGAATATGGTGTTACGACGCTGTGGCTCACGGCCGGTTTATTTCACTTGATGGTTGACGAACGCATCGAAGACCTTCGCCCGCTGCGTCAACTGCTTGCCGGTGGCGACGTCCTGTCAGTTACTCATGTTCAAAAGTTTCTAGACACACTGGACTGCGACCTAATTAACGGTTACGGCCCAACGGAAAATACGACCTTTAGCTGCACCTACAAAGTTTCGCGCGACGGCGAGTTTGGCAGATCAATTCCAATCGGCAAGCCGATAGCGAACACTCAAGTATTTATTCTCGATGAAGATCTTAATTCGGTGAACAATGGCGAAGCTGGCGAACTCTATTTCGGCGGCGAAGGTCTCGCCCGCGGCTATCTCAATATCGACGAGATGACAACCGAAAAGTTTATAACAAACCCATTCCCCGGTACTTCTTCTTCGAAACTCTATCGGTCGGGTGATCTGGCGCGTCTTCGGTCGGACGGCAACATTGAGTTTCTAGGTCGTGCCGATAAACAGGTGAAGATTCGCGGCTTTCGGATCGAGCTTGAAGAGATCGAAATTGCGCTCACACGCCAAGCTGGTGTCCGCGAAGCGATCACCGTTGCAAGAGAAGTATCAACTACCGAGAAGCAGCTAATCGCATTTGTCGTGCCTGAAATACAGTGCGGTGCCGATGTCCCGCTACTCCGCAAACGATTGGAAGAGACATTGCCTGATTACATGATCCCGTCGTTCATAGTATCGCTCGACGCATTACCGCTGACCACCAACGGCAAGGTTGATCGAAATGCGCTGATCAATATGATCGGTTCGGGAACAGGGATCACATCAACGTCAAATAAACCGGAAACGGTAAACGAACAGAAAATCGCCGGAATACTTGAAGAAATCCTGAATAACGGGACTGTTGGAAGAGATGACAATTTCTTCGATCTCGGAGCAAATTCGCTTCAGATGGCTCGATTCCATAGCCGTCTGCAAGCCGCGTTTGATCCCAATATAAAGATCGTCTCGTTATTCCAAAATCCGACCATAAATTCGCTCGCCCGCTCGATTGGCAGCAACGGATCATCGGATGCCGGGACTGCGGATGTTCAAAATCGAGCCGCCCGGCAGCGCGCGGCCTTTGCCCGCCGGAAACAAGTGGTCAATGGGGGAATTAGGAAATGAGTGAAAATAATACCCTTGAAGGAATTGCGATAATCGGGATGGCCGGACGTTTTCCGGGCGCCGACGATGTTGAGGCGTTTTGGCAAAACATTGTCGGCGGCATCGAATCGATCAGCCGATTCACCGATGATGAACTCGAATGCACTCAAGCTTTAAGAAATTCCGTTCATAAAGATCCAAACTATATTAAGGCTCGCCCCGTGCTGGACGGCGTCGATCTTTTTGACGCTTCATTTTTTGGAATCACGCCGAAAGATGCAGAGTTGATGGATCCGCAGCATCGTATTTTTCTTGAATGCGCATGGAATGCCCTCGAGGACGCTGGATACGACGCCGAGAGATACGCGGGAGTGGTCGGGGTTTACGGCGGACAAAGCCTGAATACATATTTGCTAGCGAATCTTTGCTCCAACCGCGATTTCATTAACGACCTGGTTGAACAGTATCAGGTCGGCGGTTACAGCGTTGTTTTGGGTAACGACAAGGATTATCTTTCGACACGCGTCTCTTACAAACTCAATCTAAACGGCCCGAGCATGACTATCCAAACGGCATGTTCGACTTCGCTGGTTGCGGTTGTGCAGGCGTGTCAGAGTTTGCTTACCTTTCAATGTGATATGGCGCTGGCG